>JBILSW010000307.1:0-4518 GCA_044371895.1 Rubrivivax sp. | reverse complement strand
CTCTACGGCGTCCAGCAGACCGCGACACGCGACAGAGGTGCTCGAAATCAGTCAATCAGCCGCGCCTCCGCAGATCTCGGTCACCTTGGCGTGTTCGGCGATGTTCTGCCGCCCACGCTCCTAGCCGCGCGCCAGCTCGGCGCGCATGGCGTCGATCACGCCCTTGTAGCTGGGCTGGCCGAAGACGGCGCTGCCGGCCACGAAGGTGTCGGCACCGGCAGCGGCCACGCGGCGGATGTTGTCGACCTTGATGCCGCCGTCGACCTCCAGCCGGATGTCGCGGCCGCTGCGCTCGATCAGGCGCCGGGCCTGCTCGCACTTGCGCAGCGTGTGCTCGATGAAGCCCTGGCCGCCGAAGCCGGGGTTCACGCTCATCAGCAGGATCACGTCGAGCCGGTCGATCGTCCACTCGAGCACGTCCAGCGGCGTGGCCGGGTTGAACACCAGGCCGCACTGCCGGCCCTCGGCCTGGATGAGCTGCAGCGTGCGGTCCACGTGCGCGGAGGCGTCCGGGTGGAAGGTGACGATGTCGGCCCCGGCCCTGCAGAAGGCCTGGGCCAGCGCATCGACCGGCTGCACCATCAGGTGCACGTCGATGGGCACCGTGGTGTGCCGGCGCAAGGCCTGGCAGACCATCGGGCCGAAGGTCAGGTTGGGCACGTAATGGTTGTCCATCACGTCGAAGTGGATCCAGTCGGCACCGGCCTCGACTACATCACGCACCTCCTCGCCGAGGCGGGCGAAGTCGGCGCTCAGAAGGCTCGGTGCGATGCGGAATGTCGGCATGCCGCGGATTCTAGGAGGGGCTTCCTAGAATGACGGCCATGACCAACGCCCCACCCGAGCACGCCGAGTTCACCTGCAGCGTGCGCGTGCAGCACCTGCCCGAGCAGTCGCAGGAGCCCGACGGGCCCTGGGCCTTCGCCTACACGGTGACCATCCGCAACACGGGCACGGTGACGGCGCAACTGGTGGCGCGCCACTGGGTCATCACCAACGCCCACGGCCGCACCGAGGAGGTGCGGGGCCTGGCGGTGGTCGGCCACCAGCCACTTCTCAAGCCGGGCGAGCAGTTCGAGTACACGAGCGGGACCCGCATCGACACCCCGCACGGCACGATGCACGGCACCTTCTTCTGCATGACCGAGCACGCCCGCGCCTTCGATGCACCGGTGCCCGAGTTCACGCTCGTGCACGCCGGCGCGTTGCACTGAGGGCGGCGACCCGGCCGGCATCACGGGCGGGTCAGCGCTCGGGGTCGTCGTCGCGCTTCTTGCGCCCCGAGAACATCGTCCACCACACGGCAAACAACAGCAGGGCTAGCGCAGCCGCGGCTTCGAGGATGAGCAGCCACATCGCGGCAAGATTCCGGGTCAGGGCCCGCGGCGCTGCGCGAGCAGGTTGAACAGGAGACCGCCGATCACCATCGCCGCGGCCAGGAGCTTCCAGGGCGGCAAGGGCTCGCCGAGCCACGCCGCGGCCGTGATGATGCCGAACACGGGCACACCCAGCGCCATCGGGGCGATGGTGCCGGCCGGGTGGCGCGCCAGCAGCCAGCCCCAGGCGGCGTAGCCGAACAGCGTGTTGCCCGCCGCCTGCCAGGCCACGGCGGCCCAGGTGGCGGCGTCGGCGGCAGCCAGCGCCTGGCCGATGCGGGCCGGGCCTTCGATGACCAGGGTGAGCAGCGCCAGCGGGGGCAGCGCGAATGCGCTGGACCACACCACCACGCCCAGCATGGGCACGCGCCCCATGCGGCGCGAGACCTGGTTTCCACCCGCCCAGGACAGCGCCGCCAGCAGCACCAGCCCCAGGCCAGCCGCGCTGACCTCGCCCCCGGTGTGCGCCGCGATCACGCCGATGCCGGCCACGGCCAGCGCCAGCGCCACGACCTGCAGCGGGCGCAACCGCTCGCCGTCGGCCAGCATGGCCAGGCCGATGGTGAAGAACACCTGGGTCTGGATCACCAGCGAGGCCAGCCCGGGGGCGATGCGGCCGTCCATGGCCAGGTACAGCAGCGCGAACTGCCCGGCCCCGATGAGCACTCCGTAGGCCGCCAGCAGCGGCCAGCGCACCGCCGGCCGGGGCACGAACAGCAGCGCGGGCACCAGCGCCAGCGCGAAGCGCAGCAGCGCCAGCAGGAACGGCGGCATCACCGACAGGGCACCGTGGATGACGACGAAGTTGCTGCCCCACACCGCCACCACCGCCAGCGCGAGCAGCGCGTGGCTCAGCGGCAGGCCGCGCGCGGCGGCCGGGTTCAAGGGGCGATCACCACGCGGCCCGTGCCCTGAGCCTTGGCCTCGGCCAGCGCGGCCAAGGTGCGCTCCAGCGTGCGCTCCAGCGGCTCGCCGGCGATGTGCTCGGCCAGCCCCGCCGACAGCGTCACACCCACCGTGGCCGTGCCGTGCAGGATGCGCAGCGCCGCCAGCCGCTGCTGCAGCCGCTCCAGCCCGCCGCGCGCCAGCGTCGCGTGGGTGTCGCTCATCATCAGCAGGAACTCCTCGCCGCCCCAGCGCGCCAGCATGTCGGACACGCGCACCTGGCGCTGCGCCTCCTGGGCGATGGCGGCGAGCACCGCGTCGCCCACGGCGTAGCCATGCGCCTCGTTCACGGGCTTGAAGCGGTCGATGTCGAGCAGCGCCAGGCAGAAGCTCTGGCCGCTGCGGATGCAGCGCTGGTGCTCCTGCGCCATCAGGGCCAGCATGTGGCGCTTGTTGATGAGGCCGGTGAGTTCGTCGCGCGTGGCCGTCTCGCGCAGCCGGGCCAGGGCCTGGGCGAGTTCGGCGCGCTGCTGCCGCGCGCGGTGGCGGATGCGCGACAGGCGCCCCGCCAGCAGCGACACCGCCGGCAGCATGGTGGCCACGAGCAGGAAGTGTCCGACCTCGATGACAAGCGGGTACTGCCGGGGCTGCAGCAACGTCATCGCGGCCATCGCGCTGCCGAACAGCAGCACGGCGTAGACGCTCAGCCAACGCATCTGCCGCGGCGAGACCACGAACATGCCGAACATAAGCACCACCATCACCACCGGGAACACCGCGCCGCGGCCGGCGCCCAGCAGCGTGTAGGCCACCGCGCTGCTGGTCAGCGCGTACAGCATCTGCGGCACCGTGAGCGACGGCTCGGCCCAGCGCCGCGACACGCCGCTGCGGATGAGCGCGAAGAACACCAGCATGCCACCCAGCGTGACCGCCGACCAGATCAGCACAGGCCCGAAGGCCGCCACGCCCGCCACGGCGAAGTAGTGCATCGCGGCCACCCCGGCGGCCATCAGCATCAGCGCGAGCCCGGACTGCGACAGCCGCACGCGCTGCACGGGGTCGGTGGTGAGAAGGGCGTCGAGGAGCCGGCTCATGGCGGGCGGTGAGCGTAGCACCGCGGCCGGCCGGCCCGGCGGCCCGGCCTCTCAGGCTCTCAGGTGCTGCAGCGGCAGCGCGCCACCGGTCTTGACCTCGCCGAGGCTGAAGCTGGTGTGCAGGTCCTTCACGTTGGGCAGCTTGAACAGCACCTCCAGCGCCAGGCGCGAGAAGGCGTCCAGGTCGGTGGCCACCACGTGCAGCTCGAAGGTGCCGGTGCCGCTGATGTAGTGGCAGGCCAGCACCTCGGGCCGGTCGCGGATGGCCTGCTCGAGCGCACGCGTGCTCTCGCTGTTGTTGCGCTCGCAGTCCAGGCGCACGAAGGCCAGCACCCCCAGGCCAATCTTGCGACGATCGATCTCGGCCCGATAGCCGGTGATGTAGCCCTGCTCCTCGAGCGCCTTCACGCGGCGCCAGGTGGGCGCGGCGCTCAGACCGATGCGCGCGGCGAGCTCGGCGTTGCTCAGCCGAGCGTCGTGCTGCAGTTCGGCCAGGATGGCGAGGTCGTAGCGGTCGAGCGCGCGGCGCGGCTCGGGGTTATCGGCCCCCCCGGCAGCGGGCACGGCCTGGGCAAGGGCTCCCACGGACCGGGGCTTGTTCAGCGTCATCGGCTCTCCTGTGGCAGCTCTAGAGCATAAAGCTTGCGCAGCCAAGCTCTTCCGGATCAGAAAACGAAAGGACATGCGTGCACGTTGTGCCTACACTGCCGCGTTGGCCCGGCGAGGTGTGCCCGGGCAAGGAGTCGCGAGCATGAACGCCCCCCTGCCCGAGCACGTCCGCAAGGCCCTGGAAGCGGCCACGCTCGACGACAAGTACAGCCTGGCCAGCGGCCGCGCCTTCATGAGCGGCGTGCAGGCACTGGTGCGGCTGCCCATGCTGCAGCGCCAGCGCGACGTGCTCGCGGGCCTGAACACCGCCGGCTTCGTCAGCGGCTACCGCGGCAGCCCGCTGGGCGGCTACGACCAGGCACTGATGGCCGCGAAGAAGCACCTGGCGCAGCACCACGTCGTCTTCCAGCCCGGCGTGAACGAGGAACTCGGCGCCACCGCGGTGTGGGGCACGCAGCAGCTGGACCTGTACCCCCAGACGAAGAAGTACGACGGCGTCTTCGGCATCTGGTACGGCAAGGGCCCCGGCGTGGACCGCTGCTCCGATGTCTTCA
>JBILSW010000306.1:0-4532 GCA_044371895.1 Rubrivivax sp. | reverse complement strand
CCTCGCGGCGGCCGACGCCGGCTGCGAGCCCCACCTGGTGCGCAGCGGCCGCGCCGCCGAGCTGCTGCCCGAGGCGCTGCAGGCCATGCAGGCGCAGGTGCCGGGCGCCCGCGTACATGCCACCCTGGGCGCCTTCGTCGACCACCTGCTGCAGCGCGAGCACCAGCCCGACTCGTCGGTCGGCTCGCTCGGCGCCTGAGGCCGGCCCGCGGCCCACGACCGTCTGACCGCATGAAGCTTGTCTGGGCCCTGCGTTCCCTGCTCTTCATGCTGTGGATGGCCGCCACGGTGGTGCCCTGGGGCATCCTGATGCTGCAGCTGTCGATGTTCGTGCGCGGCGAGCGGCTGTACTGGCCCACGATGCAGTGGCTGCGCATGGCCATCTGGGGGGCGCGCGTGATCTGCGGCATCCGCGCCCGCGTGCAGGGCCTGGAGCACCTGCCGACCGCGGCCGAGCACCGCCGCGCGGTGGTGCTCGCCTCCAAGCACCAGAGCACCTGGGAGACTTTCTTCTACCCCACGCTGATGCCGCACCCGCTGGCCTACGTCTTCAAGCGCGAATTGCTGTACGTGCCCTTCTTCGGCTGGGCCATGGGGCGGCTGGACATGATCCACATCGACCGCAGCAAGCGAACCGAGGCCTGGAACAAGGTGGCCGAGCAGGGCAAGCGGCTGGCCGCCGAGGGCATCTGGGTGATCATGTTCCCCGAGGGCACGCGCAGCGAGCGGGGCCGCCAGGGCGCGTACAAGACGGGCGCATCGCGCCTGGCCATCGCCACCGGCGTGCCCATCGTGCCCATCGCGGCCACCAGCGCACGCTGCTGGCCGCGCAAGAGCTTCCTGCTGCGGCCCGGGGTGGTCGATGTGTCGATCGGCCGGCCCATCGACAGCACCGGGCGCGAGCCCGAGGAGCTGATGGGCGAGGTCGAGGCCTGGATCGAGGCCGAGATGCGGCGGCTCGACCCGGAGGCCTACGCCGCGCCGATACGATCCTAGAATCGTCGGCCATGCCTTACGGCCCGGCCGCCCCTGCAGCGCACGCCCCGCCCGAGCAGCTGTCGCTGTTCGACGAGGCAGCGCCGCCGCCGGCCGCCACCGCTCCTCGGCCCAACGCCCACCCCGCGGCCCCGCTGGCGGAGCCTGTGCCGCCGGCCTTCCCGCCGGCCGACCCGCCCGCCTATCGCCACCCTCGCGCCCACCGCGAGGCCCTGCTCGCCGGCCACCGGGTGGCCTACGAGCTGCGCCGCTCGCGCCGCCGCAGCATCGGCTTCGTCGTCGGGCCCGAGGGGCTTAGCGTGAGCGCACCGCGCTGGCTGGGCCAGGGCGAGATCGAGTCGGCGTTGCGCGAGAAAGCCGGCTGGATCCTGCGCAAGCTGCAGGAGCAGCGAGAGCGCGCCGCCCGCGTGCAGGCCCACCGCGTGGAGTGGCGAGAGGGCGGGCAGGTGCCCTTCCTGGGCGAGCCGGTGATCCTGGTTCTCGACCCCCGCGTGGCCGGCGCCGTGCTGCACACCGAGGCCGACGCACTGCCCGGCGTGACGCGCCTGACGCTGCACCTGGGCCTGCCGCAGCACGCGGCGCCCGAGCAGATCCGCGACGTTGTGCAGAGCTGGCTGCAGCGCCAGGCGCGTCGCATCTTCGAGGAGCGCTGCGCCGTCTTCGCCGAGCGCCTGCGCGTGCGCATGAAGCACCTGAGCCTGAGTTCCGCCGCCACGCGCTGGGGCAGTGCCAGCGCCGACGGCCGCATCCGCCTGAACTGGCGGCTCGTTCACTTTGCGATGCCGGTGATCGACTACGTCGTCACGCACGAGCTGGCCCACCTGCGCGAGATGAACCACTCGCCGGCCTTCTGGGACGTGGTGCGCACCGCGCTGCCCGGCTTCGAGCAGGCGCGCGGCGCTCTCAGGCACGAGGTGCTGCCGCTGCTGGACAGCTGAGCGAGGGCCGGCATCCGCCAACGGGAGGATGACCGCGCCGCACGGCCTGCCGACACTGAACGCAGAGCGCTGTCATCAGGCTGCTTCGGAGCTGGGAGGCCCGGCGCGCTGGGCGGCTGGCTTCCTCGCGGACCAGTCGCCCGGTTCTTCTTCAGGCCGGACCGAAGCGCCAGACGCCGTCGACCCCCCGCGTGCGCCGCACCAGGTTCTGGCCCGACAGCGCGTGCAGGTGGGCCACGGCCTCGCCCATCGCGAAGGTGGTCTGGTGCAGGTCCAGCGGCCGCTTGAACAGCAGCGGCAGCAGCCCCGCCGCCGAGCGCGGCGCCTCGGCGCAGGCCTGCAGCACCTCGGCCAGCCGCTCGTCGTGGTGGCGCTGCAGCTGCCCGATGCGTGCGTGCAGGCCGCGGAACGGCCGGCCGTGCGATGGCAGCACCAGCGTGCCCTCGGGCAGCGCGCGCAGCCGCTCGATCGACGCCAGAAACATCGGCAGCGGGTTGGCCTCGGGCTCGGCCTCGTAGACGCTGACGTTGGTGCTGATGCGCGGCAGCACCATGTCGCCGCTGATCAGCAGGCCGTCGTCCTCGCGGAAGAGGGCGATGTGCTCGGGCGCGTGGCCGTAGCCGGCGATGCAACGCCAGGGCCGACCATCGACGCGCAGCACGAGGCCCTCGTGCAGCCGCGCGTATTGCGGCGGCACCGCGGGCACCAGGCTGGCGTAGTAGCCGCGGCGGGCGCGCACCTTGTCAAGCGAGGCGGGGTCGACGAGGCCGTGGCTCGCGAAGAAGTCCGCCGCCTCGGCGCCGCCCTGGCCCACGCTGGACTGGCTGGCCAGCCGCGCCACGTGCCAGTCGGTGGCGCTGATCCATAGCCGGCAATCATGGGCCGCCGGGCTCGCGCCTGCGGTGCTGCCGAAGCGCGCGCACAGCCAGTGCGCCAGGCCGATGTGGTCGGGGTGCATGTGCGTGACGACCACGCGCAGCACCGGAAGGTCGTCGAGCGCGTTGGCGAAGATCTGCTCCCAATTCGCCCGCGTGGCGGCGTCGTCGATGCCGCAGTCCACCACCGTCCAGCCGCGCTGGCCGCCCAGCTCGTCGGCCAGCAGCCACAGGTTGATGTGGTCCAGCGCGAAGGGCAGGCCCATGCGCAGCCAGCGCACGCCGGGGCGCAGCTCGATCACCCGGCCCGCCGCCGGCAGCGTGTCGCCCAGCGGGTACTCGAGTGCGAGCTCGTCGGCGCTGGCCGGGCGCGGCGGCGGTCGGGTGTTCATGGTTTGTATAGTCCGTGCTTTACGTTTACGTCAACGTCAGTCTAGCGAGATGGCAGCCGGCGGCGCGCGCACCTACACGATCACCGAGCTCGCCACCGAGTTCGACGTGACCGCCCGCGCCATACGCTTCTACGAAGACGTTGGCCTGCTGACGCCGCAGCGCGCCGGCCGCAACCGCGTCTACAGCGCCGGCGACCGCACTCGGCTGAAGCTCACGCTGCGCGGCAAGCGGCTGGGGCTGGCGCTGTCCGAGATCAAGCAGCTCGTCGACATGTACGACGCCGCGAGCGGCAGCACGCAGCAGCTCGAGGCCTTCCTCGGCGTGCTGGCTGAGCACCGCCGGCTGCTCGAGCAGCAGCGCGAGGACATCGAGATCACGCTGGCCGAGATCGCCCAGCACGAGCAGCGATGCCGCGCGCTGCTGGCCGCCGAGCGCCCCCGCGCCGCCCCTACGAAAGCCAAACGGAGACCCCCATGAGCACCCTTCCCGGCCTGAACTTCATGCTCGGCGACGACATCGACGCCTTGCGCGACGCCGTGCGCGCCTTCGCCGAGGCCGAGATCGCGCCGCGCGCGGCCGAGATCGACGCCAGCGACCGCTTCCCCATGGACCTGTGGCGCAAGATGGGCGACCTCGGTGTGCTCGGCATCACCGTGCCCGAGGCCTACGGCGGCGCCGACATGGGCTACCTCGCGCACATGGTGGCGATGGAGGAGATCAGCCGGGCCAGCGCCAGCGTCGGCCTGAGCTATGGCGCGCACAGCAACCTGTGCGTCAACCAGATCAAGCGCAACGGCACCGAGGTGCAGAAGCGTCGCTACCTGCCGAATCTCATCGGAGGCGAGCACGTGGGCGCGCTGGCGATGAGCGAGTCCGGCGCCGGTTCCGACGTGATCAGCATGAAGCTGCGCGCCGTGGAGCGCGGCGGCGTGTACGTGCTCAACGGCACCAAGATGTGGATCACCAACGGCCCGGACGCCGACGTGATGGTGGTCTATGCCAAGACCGACCCCGAGATGGGTGCCCGGGGCGTCACCGCCTTCATCGTCGAGAAGGGCATGAAGGGCTTTTCCACCGCGCAGAAGCTCGACAAGCTGGGCATGCGCGGCTCGCACACCGGCGAAATGGTGTTCCAGAACGTCGAGGTACCGGCCGAGAACATCCTGGGCAACGTGGGCGGCGGCGCCCGCGTGCTGATGAGCGGCCTGGACTACGAGCGCGCGGTGCTCGCCGCCGGGCCCATCGGCATCATGCAGGCGGTGATGGACAACGTGGTGCCCTACATCCACGACCGCAAGCAGTTCGGCCAGAGCATCGGCGAGTTCCAGCT
>JBILSW010000305.1:0-4539 GCA_044371895.1 Rubrivivax sp. | reverse complement strand
GGCCAGGCCGCGTCGACGATCAGCGCCACCAGCAGCAGCGCGCACAGCACGCGCCCGGCCTCGTGCAGCACGCTGGCCCAGGTGCCGGAGTGGCGCAGCGGGAAGGCCTCGTGGCCGCCCGCCCAGGCGCTGAGCGCCCGGTCGCCGCCCGACACCTCCCAGGCCAGCAGCCCCAGCAGGGCCACGCCCAGCCACAGGGCGTCGCGCAGGCCCTGGCGCGGTGGCGGCGTCAATGCGGGGCCCCGGCTCCGGCGCGGCACCCGGCCACAAGGTCCAGCTCGGGCTCGCGCAGCGCGGTCTGCACGTCGAGCAAGCTCAGCACGGTGTGGAAGACATGGTCGTGGGCCACGCCGCCGGCACGGGCGCGACGGCGCAGCGGCCCGTCGACGCAGCCGGCGGCGAGCCCTGCGCCGCGCTCGAAGCCGGCCGAGGCCCAGAACAGCATCGGCACCTGCTTCTGCACGTCGGGGGCGATGGCGTAGGGCAGGCCGTGCAGGTACAGGCCGCGCTCGCCCAGCGACTCGCCGTGGTCGGAGACGAACAGCAGCGCCGAGTCCACCGCGCCAGCGTGCGCCGCCAGCCGCTCGATGGTGCGGGCCAGCACCTCGTCGGTGTAGCGCAGCGCGTTGTCGTAGGCATTGACGATGGCCTCGGGCGTGCAGCGGCTCAGGTCCTCGTCGCGGCACTCGGGCTTGTAGGCGGCGAAGGGCTGCGGGTAGCGCTTGAAGTAGGCCGGCCCGTGGTTGCCCAGCATGTGCAGCACCCACACCTGCGTGCTGCCTGCCGTGCCCAGGCGCTGCAGCCGGGCGTCGAGATCGGCGATCAGCGCCTCGTCGAGGCAGTGGTCGCCCCCGCACAGCCCGGGCGCGGTGGCGGCGTTTGTCTGGTCGCTCGGCAGGCCGTTGCACACGCCCTTGCAGCCGCTCTGGTTGTCGCGCCAGTGCACGGCCACGCCGGCACGCGCCAGCACGTGCAGCAGCGACTCCTGGCCGCGAATGCGGCTCTCGTCGTAGTCGCGCCGGCCCACGGGGGCGAACAGGCAGGGCACGCTGACCTCGGTGTTGGTGCCGCAGGCCTGCACGACGCCGAAGTCCAGCACCGGCAGCGCGCGCAGCCGCGGCGTGGTGTCGCGGCCGTCGGCGCGCGGGCCGCTGGTCAGGCCCCAGTTGGCGGCGCGGGCGGTCTCGCCCACCACCAGCACCAGCAGCAGCGGCCTCTGGCGCGCGGCGGCCGCCGGCCCCGGCCGCGCGTCCAGGCCGATGGGCTCGCGCGGCTTGGCCGCACCGCGCAGGTCGGCCGCCAGCACCGAGCCCGTGGACCACAGCACGTTGGCCGGCGTGACGCGGTAGCGCATGGCCTTGTCGTTGCGCATCAGCGCCGCCAGCGGCTGGTAGCTGGCCAGCACCGCGCCCACCAGCACCGCCGCGGCAGCCAGCATCAGCAGCGCCCGCGCGCCCAGGGCATGGCGCCAGCTGCGCCGCGGCTGCACCTGCACGTGCGCGAGCAGCACCATCGGAAGCACGGCGTACAGGCCCAGGTGCAGCAAGACCGGCAGCCCGATCAGCTCGGACGCCTCGGCCACATCGGTGCGCAGCACGTTGCGCAGCATCGAGGGGTCGAGCACGACGCCGTAGCGGCTGGCGTACCAGGTGGCCACGGCCGTCACCAGCGCCAGCAGCGGCTTGATGGATTGGCGTTGCGCCACCAGGCCCAGCAGCAGCACGTGCAGCGCCACCAGCGCCAGGCACAGCGACAGCGCCAAGCCGGCCCCGGCCGCCGACAGCAGCGGCCGGCCCCGCAGCGCCTCCGACAGGAAGGGCTGGTTGCCGGCGAGCAGCCAGAACAGCGCTGCGGCGACCACGAGCTGCTCGACGCTGGCGCGGATGACGAAACTGCCCCGACGGGCGCGGTCCTGTTGCAACATGGCGCGATTGCGAACCGCCCGCCTGAAGAGCGCCTGAACCACCGCCGGGGCCTGTTCGGGCCTTCAGCGTCGCTTCAGCGCCACCGGCCATGCTGCGGCGCAGCCCGCGGTGGTAGTGTCCGCGCCAACTGCCGCCCGACCATGCGACTGCTGCTGCTCGAAGACGATCCCCTGCTCGGCGAGGGCCTGCGCGACTGGCTGGCCGCCGATGGCCACGTCGTCGACTGGTGCCGCAGCCTGGCCGAGACGCAGGCGATGGCCGGCGAGCCCTTCGACGCGCTGCTGGTGGACTGGCAACTGCCCGATGGCTCGGGCCTGGACTGGCTCAAGCGCCGCCGCGGCCGGGGCGACCTGACCCCGGTGCTGATGCTCACGGCGCGCGACCGCCTCACGCAGCGCATCGAGGGCCTGGACGCGGGCGCCGACGACTACCTCGTGAAGCCCTTCGCGCCCGAGGAGCTGGCGGCGCGCCTGCGCGCCGTGGCGCGGCGCAGCAGCGGTGGCGCCGATGCGCGCTGGCAGTGGCAGGACGTCGTGCTCGACCTGCAGGCCCGCTCGGCCGCGCTGGCCGGCGGGCGCGTGGAGCTCACGGCGCGCGAGTGGGCGGTGCTGGAGGCGCTGGTGCTGCGCGCCGGCCGCATCGTGCCCAAGGCCGAGCTCGAGAAGCTGGTGCTGGGCTTCGAGTCAGAACTGGCCAGCAACGCGCTGGAAGTGCACGTCTCGGCGCTGCGGCGCAAGCTCGGCCGCGAGCTGATCGAGACCGTGCGCGGGCTGGGCTACCGCGTCGACCGGCCCTGACCCCGGATGCCGGCTGCGCCATCGCCCCCGTCGATCGCCGCGCGGCTGGCCCGCGCCGTGCTGGGCTGGTCGATGGCCTGGGGCTTGGCCGTGGGCCTGGCGGTGTGGCTGGCGGCCTCGCACGAGGTCGACGAGCTGCTCGACGAGGCGCTGCGCGCCTCGGGCGAGCTGATGGCGGCGCTGGCCGCCGGCCACGACGAGCCCGCCGAGCTGCCCGTAGGCACCGCCGAGGTCGAACACTTCGCGTGGCAGCTGGTGGCCGCCGACGGCCGCGTGCTGCGCCGCTCGATGCGCGCGCCGGCCACGGCCTGGCACGCGGCGCCGCGCACGGGCTTCGTCGACCTGCCCGGCTGGCGCGTGTACGGCCTGGGGGCCGGCCGCGACGGCCGCGTGCTCTACGCCGCGCAGACGCGCGCCGAGCGCAACGAGGCGCGTGCCGAGGTGGCGCTGGGCGCCGTGCTGGCCGCGCTGGCCGTGGGCCTGCTGGGCCAGCTGTGGCTGCGCGCCCGCGTGCGCCACGAGCTGCAGCCGCTGCAGCGCCTGTCGCAGCGCCTGGCCGGCTGGCAGGTGCCGCAGGGCCCGGTCGCGGTGGCGCTCGGCCCGCCCGAGCGCTCCGAGCTCGTGCCGGTGCATGCGGCGCTGGAGGACCTTGCGGCGCGCCTGGCCACGCGGCTGGCCAGCGAGCAGGCCTTCTCGGCGCACGCGGCGCACGCGCTGCGCACGCCGCTGGCGGGCATCGACGCGCAGCTCGCCGTGGCCGCGCGCACCGCGCCGCCCGGGCTGGCCGAGCGGCTGGTGCGCGTGCGCAGCGCGGCCGCGCGGCTGCAGCACGTGGTGGCGGCGCTGCTGGGCCTGTTCCGCAGCGCCGATGGCACGGCGGCCCTGCAGCGCCACGCGGTGGGCCTGGACGACCTGGTTCAGCGGCTGCCGCCCTTCGCGCTGGCCGTGCAGGCCGAGCCCGGCGCCATGCTCGACGCCGATGCCGACCTGCTCGCCGCGGCGCTGCTGAACCTGCTCGACAACGCGCAGCGCCACGGCGCGCGCTCGGTGCGGTTGGCCGTGGCCGAGGGCGGCCGCGTGCTGCAGGTGCGCGACGACGGCCGCGGCATCGCGCCCGAGCGGCGCGCCGAGTTGGCCCGCGCCCTGGCCGAGGAGCGCTACGCCGACACCGGCGGCCTGGGCCTGATGCTGGCCGACCGCGTGGCCCGCGCGCACGGCGGGCGCCTCACGCTGCCGGCGGTGGACAGCGGCTTTGCCGCCGACCTGGAGCTGGGACCTCGATGAACGAAGAGCAGAGTCCTTTCAAGAGCCATGGTGGCCTGGCGCGCATCCTGCGGGCCACGGGCTACTCATGGCTGGGCCTGCGTGCCGCCGTGCGCCACGAGGCGGCCTTCCGCCAGGAGCTGCTGCTGGGCCTGCCGCTGCTGCTGGCCGCGCCCTGGGTGGGCCGCAGCGTGCTCGAGGCGCTGCTGCTCGCCGGCAGCGTGGTGCTGGTGTGGATCGTCGAGCTGCTGAATTCGGCGCTGGAGGCGCTGGCCGACGAGATCTCGCTGGGCCGGCGCGAGCGCCTGGGCCGCGCCAAGGACCTGGGCAGTGCCGCGGTGATGATGGCGCTGCTGCTGGCAGCGCTGGCCTGGGGCGCGGTGATCGCGGGGCGGCTGCTCGGCTGAGCGTGGGGCGCAGCGGGCAGTCAGAGCCTGAGAAGCATTCGGTCGCCACAGGCACAGCGGTCGACGCTCGACGGGATGCGGTTGCCTGTGATGGGCAGGCCCGCTTGCGAGGTTGAGGTCATGGCAAGGGCCTGAACGGGCCGATCC
>JBILSW010000302.1:0-4578 GCA_044371895.1 Rubrivivax sp. | reverse complement strand
TTCCGCATCCAGCTGCACCAGAAGGACCTGAACCTGGCGCTGCAAGGCGCCAAGACGCTCGGCGTGGCCCTGCCGGGCACGGCGAACGCGGCGCAGCTGATGCAGGTCTGCGCGGCCAACGGCCTGGCCGAGGCCGACCACTCGGCGCTGGTGAAGGCACTGGAGCTGATGGCTGCCCACGAGATCGGCTGAAGACCTGGGCCGGGGTGGCCGCTTGCGGCCCCTTTTCGGGCGTTCGCGGTGGTCCGTTCAGGCTGGGCCTGTCGAAACCTCGCGCTTGCGGCACCGTACGGCCCTGTGCAGAGACCCCCTGGCGCCCGAACCGAGTGCCACGATGGTGATTGAGCGGCAGGTGGTGCATCGACCGCGCGCGAGCCCAAAGCCGGGCGACCGCCGAGGAACGAGAACAGCTGCTCGTTGCCGCCACTGTCTTCGAGGCCAAGGACACAAGGCGCTCGCCCGCGGCAGAGATCCGCAGCACCTGTTCCACCCATCTTCGCCCACCAGGCCAGGTTGCCCGGGATCGTTCCGGTGGACGAGCGACAGCGGAACGGTGTCGCCACTCCACCCGAGCCAGCGCCCCATGCCATCGACGAGCGGGATCGGCCCCTTCGCCGGGGCTGACCGCGAATGGGGCATCACCCCCGCCAGGGCGTTGACCCGCTCCCGGCCGCTGCTTAGCATGCCCTCGCAATCACCCACCCGCCGAGGAGCGCGCATGCTGAGCATTCAGGACCATCTGCTGCTGGGCGACCGGGTGACCCAGCGTCAGACGCCCAACCGCGGCGGCCCGCTGGCTCCGCAGTACCTGGTGATGCACTACACCGCCGGCAGCTCGGCCGGCAGCTCGGCCGACTGGCTCTGCAACCCGGCGGCCAAGGCCTCGGCGCACGTCGTGCTGGGCCGCGCGGGCGAGATCATCCAGCTCGCGCCCTTCAACGTCGTCACCTGGCATGCGGGCATCAGCCACTGGGCGGGGCTCACGGGCATGAACAGCTTTTCCATCGGCATCGAGATGGACAACGCCGGCATCCTGCGCAAGGTGGGCGATCGTTACGCCTCGTCCTTCGGCCGCCTCTACCCCGATGACGAGGTGGTGGTCGCGCGCCACAAGCACGGCACGGTCGAGCAGGCCTGGCACGCCTACACCGAGCCGCAGATCGCGCGCGCGTTCGAACTGGCCGAGCTGCTGGTGGCGCACTACGGCCTGAAGGAGGTGCTGGGCCACGAAGACATCGCGCACGGCCGCAAGAGCGATCCCGGCCCGGCCTTCCCGCTGGCTTCGCTGGCCGCGCGCGTGGCCGGCCGCCGCGAGGACGACTTCCCGCGCTTCGTCGTCACCGCCAGCCGCCTGAACATCCGCAGCGGCCCTGATGCCGCGGCAGCGCCGGTGGCGGCGGCGCTCAAGGGCGGCACCGAGGTGGCGCTGCTGGAGGCGGGCGAACGCTGGAGCCGCGTCGAGGTGGTGGGTCCGGGCGATATCGAGGGCTGGGTATTCAACGCCTACCTGCAGCCCGCGCCGCCGGCGGGCACTCGCAGAGGCGGCGCACCGAAGGCGGCCTCGCGATCAACGCCGAAGGCAGCCCGCAAGACGACCACCCGCCGCCGCTGAGGCCGCAGCAAGCGGCACCGCGCGCAGTCGGCGGACGGGCCGCCAGCCTGGCCCTCGCCTCCCTTAGGCTCGGGGCATGAGCATCACGCGCACGTCGGCACAGGCCGCCGCTTCGGGGCAGGTCCGCTCGCTCCGCCGGGCTGACGGCGTGCGGCTGCAATGGCACCGCCACGCCGCCGTTCAGCCCGATGCCGGCCCTGCCACGCCACTGCTGCTGGTGCACGGGCTGGCCAGCAACGCCAGCCGCTTCCAGGAGTTCTGCGAGCTCACGCTGCTGCGCGACCGGCACCTGCTCCTGCGCGTGGACCTGCGCGGGCATGGCGGCTCGGTCACGCGCACGCGGCTGGACACCGCCACCTGGTGCGACGACCTCGCCACCGTGCTCGACGCCGAGGGCCTGCCGCAGGCCCACGTGCTGGGCCACAGCCTGGGCGCGCAGGTGGCACTGCAACTGGCGGCACGGCACCCGCAGCGCGTCGCCAGCCTGGTGCTCGTCGACCCGGTGTTCCGCCAGGCTCTGCACGGGCGCTCGGCCCGCATCGCGCACTCCACCCCGCTGCTTCGCGGGGCCGCCATGCTGGTGCGCGCCGCCAACGCCCTGGGCCTGCACCGCCGCACGCTGCCGCCGCTGGACCTGAGGGCGCTCGACCAGCGGGCCCGTGTCGCACTGGCCGACCCCGACCCCGCCGCCGAGGCCGCCTTCATCGCGCACTACAGCAGCACGCGCGCCGACCTGCGCCACGTGCCGCTGGCGGTGTACCTGCAGGACATGGTGGAGATGTTCTCGCTCGTGCCGCAACCCGCCGCACTGCCGCAGCCGGTGCTGGCGCTGCTGTCCAGCGGCGCCACCTTCGCCGACGCCGCGGAGATGCGCGCTGCACTGGCCGGGCCGCGGGTGCGCATCGAGACCATCCATTGCCACCACTGGCCCTTCACCGAGCGCCCGGCCGAGGTGCGGCGGGCGGTCGAGGACTGGGTGGTGGCCCTGGCCGGGGCCGCGCCGGCCGCTCAGCCCGCCACCGGCTCGTAGCCACGCTCGGCCATCAGCAGCACCAGGCCGGCGTCCATGCTCTGCGCATGCATGGGGAACCACTCCGCCAGCGCCGGCACCATGGCGTCGATGAGGCCCAGCGCAGCCTCGCCCTCGCGCTGCAGGCGGCGCTGTACCTCATGCAGCACCTCAAGGATCTGGCGATGCTGCGCCGGGTGGCAGGTGCCGGGCTCGACGCCGAGCTCGGCCATCCAGCGGTCTTCCTGGCCGAAGTGGGCCTCGCTGTGGTCGATCAGGCCCTGCAACGCCTTCAGCGCCGCGGCAAGACCGCGGCCCCGCGCGGAGTCGACGGCGTTCAGCGCCTCGACGAACTCGCGGTGGGTATCGTCCATGCAGGGCTGGTTCAGGGCCAGCGCGTCGGTCCAGGCGAGTGCGGTCATCGGCGTGTCACGGCAGTCGTTCGAGCGCATGCTGGTAAGCCGGGTCGTGCATCAGCTCGTCCCAGGCCAGCGGCAGGCTGGTCGGCAGCAGCGCGGCGCGGCGCCGTTCGGCGTCGGGATCGGGGCGCCAGCGGCCGGCCGGCGCGGCCTCGGCCAGGCCGTCGAGCAGCGTGTCCACGGCCGCGCCGCCGTCGGCGCTCTGGTTGCACAGCAGCACCAGGTCGCAGCCGGCGTTCAGCGCTTCCACCGCAGCCTCGGCATACGTCAGCGTGCCGCCGTCGAGGTGGCGGGCGCCTTCCATGCTGAGGTCGTCGGAGAAGATGGCACCCGTGAAGCCCAGCTGGCCGCGCAGCACGTCCTGCAGCCAGCGGCGCGAGAAGCCTGCCGGGCGCGCATCGACCTTGGGATAGACCACGTGCGCCGGCATCACCGCCGTCAGCGTGCTGGACAGCCACCCGTAGGGCGCGGCGTCGTCGGCCAGGATGGCCTTCAGGCTGCGCCCGTCCACCGGCACGGCCACGTGGCTGTCGGCCGCCGCGAAGCCGTGGCCTGGGAAGTGCTTGCCGCAGTGCGCCATGCCCGCGCGCAGCATGCCGTGCGCCACGGCCTTGGCCAGCATCGTGGCCACGCGCGCGTCGCGGTGGAAGGCGCGGTCGCCGATGACGCCGCTGGCGCCGTGGTCGAGGTCGAGCACGGGCGCGAAGCTCAGGTCCACGCCACAGGCGCGCAGCTCGGCGGCAAGCACGTGGCCGCAGGCGCTGGCGGCGTCCTGCGCGGCCATGGCCGAGTTCGCGTCCTTCACCCACAGTTCGCCCAGGGCGCGCATGGGCGGCAGGTGCGTGAAGCCGTCGGTGCGGAAGCGCTGCACGCGGCCGCCCTCGTGGTCGACGCAGATCAGCACGTCGGGGCGCACGGCCTTGATCTCTGCGCACAGGTCGGTCAGCTGCGCCCGATCGACCCAGTTGCGCGCGAACAGGATCAGGCCGCCGGTGAGCGGGTGCTTCAGGCGGCGACGGTCGTGTTTCGTCAGCACAGTGCCGGCGATGTCGAGCACGACGGGGGCTTGTTCGAGGTTCATGCTGCGGGGGGAGCTGCGGTTTCGACGACGACGAAGCTCGCCGCGTAGTCGGTTTCGTCGGTGACGCTGACGTGGGCCACCCAGCCGCGCGCCGCGAACCAGCGCGCGAGCTCGCCGTCCAGCCGGATGTAGGGCTGGCCGCTGGGGTGGTTGAGGATCTCGCAGTCGCGCCAGCGCATCGGGCTGGTGATGCCCAGCCCGATGGCCTTGGAAAAGGCCTCCTTGGCCGAGAAGCGCGTGGCCAGGTAGCGCAGGCCGCGGCTGTCGACGCGGGCGCGCCGCGCCGCGAACACCTGCTGCTCGCGCGGGCCCAGCACGCGCTCGGGGAAGCGGTCGCCGCGGCGCGCGAGCGTGGCCTCGATGCGGCGCACGTCGCACACGTCGGTGCCGACGCCAACGATCACCGGCAGGCCCCTGCCATCGCCGCGGCCGCGGCGATGGCGCGGCGGTAGGCGCG
>JBILSW010000300.1:0-4585 GCA_044371895.1 Rubrivivax sp. | reverse complement strand
CATTGTGGCGCCGCCGCGCCCGCGGCCCGCGGCGGCGCCGCGGCTCAGCGCAGGTCGCCCGCCAGCAAGGCCAGGGTCTCCGCGGCGATGCTCACGTGGGCCGGGTAGTTCGTGTGGTCACAGCCCAGCTTGACGGCCGCGCCGGCGCGGATGGCCTCGCGCAGGGCCGGCGCGAACTCGAAGCGCACGAAGTGCACCGAGCTCGTCTTGTGCTCGTTCTCGCGGTCCAGGTCCTCGTCAGCGATGGCGTACACGCGGGGGTGGCCCTCGACCTCGACGAACATGCGGTCCTCCACGCCGATCAGCCGCGCCAGCTCGCGCTTGCGCTCGTGCGGGTCGGGGTACTCGATCAGCATCGTCGCCTTCCAGTTGCTGCCGTCGGGCACCAGCGGCGCGTAAGCGTCGATCTCACTCTGGATGCCCTCCTCGTCGAAGATCTTCTCGATGTGCAGCATCTCCTGGATCTGGCGGCGGATGGTCTGCTCGTCCTCGAACTGCAGCGTGATGTGCTCGCCCAGCGCCACGCTGCGGCGCTTGCGGTGGGCGATGGCCTCGGCGCGTGCGGTCTTGCGCAGCTTCGCGTAGGCCTCGAGCGTGAGCAGGCTGTCACGGGCGATCGTGGTCATGGCGGGGGTCTCCATCGAACGGTGAAAACGGGGCTCAGGCTATGCCGTAGGCCATGCGCACCAGCGTCAGCGGGTGAGCGAGGTCACGGGCCGGCGTGCCCAGCTGCTGCATGCCCTGCGCGATGTGGTGGCCAGCCAGGGCGCAGTCGCTGCTGATGTGGTCGGGCTCGTCGCGGGCCATGGCCTTGAACACGGGCTTGCCGATCTTCATGGCCACCGGGTGGTAGGGCTCCTTCACGCCGTAGGTGCCAGCGTGGCCGCTGCAGCGCTCCACGGTGTTGAGCTTGACATCGACCGTCTGGCCGATCAGCTTGAACATCTCTTCCGTCTTGCGGCCGATGTTCTGAACCCGGCCGTGGCAGGGGATGTGGTAGCTCACGCGGCCCAGTGCGGCCTTGAAGTCGGTGCGCAGCAGCCCGTCCTTGTGGCGCGCCACCAGGTACTCGAAGGGGTCGAACATCGCCTTCTTCACGAGCTGCGTGTCGGTGTCGTCCGGGAACATCAGCGGCAGCTCCTGCTTGAACATCAGCGTGCAGCTGGGGATGGCGCTGACGATGGCCCAACCCTCGCGGGCATAGCGCGCCAGCACCGGGATGTTCGCCTTCCAGCTGGCTTCGACGGCGTCGAGGTCGCCGAGCTCGAGCTTGGGCATGCCGCAGCATTGCTCCTTCTCGACGATCTCGTAGGGAATGTGGTTGTGCTGCAGCAGCTTGATCAGGTCTTCGCCGATGCCGGGCTCGTTGTAGTTGACGTAGCAGGTGGCGAAGATGGCCACCTTGCCCGGCGTGCGCGTGCCGTTGACCACCGGCCAGGTGGTGTCGTTCATGGCCCGGCCCCAGCGGAAGCGCTGCGTCGCGAGCGTCGGCATCCAGGCCTCGGGGTGCACGCCCAGGTGCTGCTGCAGCTGCCGCCGCATGAAGCCGGTGGCGTTGACGCGGTTGACCGCCTCCACCACGATGGGGATGCCGGCGAACTGGCCATGCACGTCGGTGCTGGCCAGCAGCCGCTCGGCCGCCCCCACCTGCCCGCTGCGGAACTTCTGCGCCTTGGCACGCAGCATCAGGTGCGGGAAGTCCAGGTTCCACTCGTGCGGCGGCGTGTACGGGCACTTCGTCATGTAGCACAGGTCGCACAGGTAGCACTGGTCGACGACCTTCCAGTAGTCGACCTTCTTGACGCCGTGCACCTCGCCGTCGTCGGTGGCGTCGACGAGGTCGAACAGGTTCGGGAAGCTCTGGCACAGACTCACGCAGCGGCGGCAGCCGTGGCAGATGTCGAACACCCGCTCCATCTCGGCCATCAGCTTGCCCTCGTCGAAGAAGTCGGGGTTCTTCCAGTCGATCGGGTGGCGGGTCGGGGCTTGCAGGTTGCCTTCGCGCATGATGGGCGGCCTTCGGTGTGGGCGGGGTGGGTGTGGGGCGGCATCAACGAACAAGGGGCCGAAGCCCCTTGTGCGTGCGGCCGCGCCAGGCGGCGTGCGCCGGGCTCAGTCCACCAGAGCGTCGAGCGCCTTCTGGTAGCGGTTGGCGTGCGAGCGCTCGGCCTTGGCCAGCGTCTCGAACCAGTCGGCGATCTCGTCGAAGCCTTCGTCGCGCGCCGTCTTGGCCATGCCCGGGTACATGTCGGTGTACTCGTGCGTCTCGCCGGCCACGGCGGCCATCAGGTTCTGGCGGCTGCTGCCGATGGGCAGGCCGGTGGCGGGGTCACCCGAGCCGTGCTCGAGGAATTCGAGGTGGCCGTGGGCATGGCCCGTCTCGCCTTCGGCGGTGCTGCGGAACAGCGCGGCGACGTCGTTCTGGCCTTCCACGTCGGCCTTGTTTGCGAAGTACAGGTAGCGGCGGTTGGCCTGTGATTCGCCGGCGAAGGCGTCCTTCAGGTTCTGCTCGGTCTTCGAGCCTTTCAGTCCCATGGGTAGCTCCTCAGGGGGGTTGGTAAACCAGGCGGCAGCCCCTCACGCGCAAGACCGACGCCCGACGTCTGACGCTACTGCAGCAGCGCGGCAGGGGCAATACAAAGCTTCAATCCACACCATAGTCCGGGTTCACCCGCATGGCCCACGGGCTCAGCGCAGCCCCAGCAGCCGCAGGGCCAGGTCGTGCAGACGGCTCGAGGGGTCGACCAGCGGGTTGAGCACGCTGAAGTGGTTCAGGCCCGGCAGCGTCTGGCACACGGGCACGGCCGTGGGGCCCCAGACGTCGCGGATGAGCGCGTTCTGGCGCAGGAACTCGTCGCTCTCGTCCAGGCCCGCCACGGCGTACAGGCGTGTGCCCTTGGGCCGCGGAAAGAAGGCCGGCGACAGCCGGGCCACCGCCGCGGGCGTGAGCCGCAGGTCGCGCTGCACGCCGGGCGTGTGGCGCAGCGGCTCGAGGTCGTACAGACCCGAGATCGACAGCGCCCCAGCCAGCGGCTGCACGGGCAGGCCGGGGTCGATGTCCTTCCAGCGGCAGGTCAGCAGCATGGTGGCCAGGTGGCCGCCGGCCGAGTGGCCGGCCAGCGCGATGCGGGCGGGGTCGCCGCCGTGCTCGGCCGCGTGGTCCACCGCCCAGGCCACGGCCTGCGCCATCTGCAGCGCGATGTGCTCGATGGTGACGGCCGGGCACAGCGCGTAGTTGGGCACCAGCACCAGCGCGCCGGCGGCGTTGAAGGCGGGTGCGACGAAGGAGAAGTCGCTCTTGTCGAGCGAGCGCCAGTAGCCGCCGTGGATGAACACCAGCACCGGCGCGCCGCCGGGTTGCGGCTGCGTGGGCGGGAAGACGTCGAGCGTCTCGTTCAGGCCCTGGCCGTAGCGGACGTCCAGCTTCGCCGCGGGCGACTGCGCGCGCACGTGGGCCGAGGCCAGTGCCCAGTTGCCGAGGATGCGCGGGTGATCGGGCACGCGGGCACGGTTGTCGTATTGCCGTTCGAGCCAGGCCGGGTCGTCGAGGCGGGGTCGCATCGGGGTCGTGCTCCTGTGGGTGGGGCCAGCCGGCCCGGGCCGCGATGGTAGCGACCACGCCCCTGCCCCTCGCGGCCACCGCCACGGCCCACGGGTCGATGCTATAGTACCCGGCTCGCGTGGGGGGGTAGCTCAGCTGGGAGAGCGTCGCGTTCGCAATGCGAAGGTCGGGAGTTCGATCCTCCTCCTCTCCACCACCAACAAAGCCCCTGACACCCCGGGTGCGACTCAAATCATAGAGTTGCAGCGGGTGCAACCGGTAGGTTTATCTAGCAGGTGCAAGCCTTAGCTTAAACAGCCCCGTCAGGGGCTTGTTTTTTTGGCAAGCTGAGGGACGGGAGCCTCTATCCCTATCGCCGAGGTCGGGAATGTACTAACCGGATCCGCCGTCCAAGGCTGACAGCAAGTTGGGTGGCACCCGGCCAAGCGTTGCCTCTGTGGCTAGGCGACCGCGTTGGTTCGCGAGTCGGCCAACGCAGCCAGGAGGCGCAGGTGTGCCGCGCGCGGCTATCGTCCGTCCTGCAAGCCAGTGTCCGACGCCATCGAACCTCTGCGCTGAATTAGTACGCAGCTTTGTTCTGTACTTTCGATCGACGAACGCAGTAGTGGCCTGCGATACCGGCCCCTCAGCTGGGACGTAGGGAACTGCGGGAGGATCGCGTGGCGCAGACGTCTGCGAGATCGAATGTCTGCTGTCGGGCGGCAGGTCGAGGGTCTCTTCCCGACCCATGCCAGTCATTCGATAGCTGAGACTGGCAGCCATAAAGCAGTCATCCATCTGCTGAGGCCGGCACAACCAGACGGCCGCTCGCCGACGGGCGGGACCATCGTCTCCTCATTGCACGGCATCATGCCCGTCGCTCGTTAGGCGGTACGTCGCGGCACCCCGCCCGCTGCCGACGCCGAAATTTGGCAGTGGAACACCCATATGAACTCTGCTCTGGCGGCGCATCAATCGATCAGCTTGCCGCCGTCGTGAAAGGGATGGGGACCATCGAACCGGCCCACAGCAGCCACATGCGTC
>JBILSW010000299.1:0-4589 GCA_044371895.1 Rubrivivax sp. | reverse complement strand
CGAGGCCGTAGGCTGCGGCATGGTGATCGCGGCCACCCTTTCGGCCGACCTCGGCCTGGTGCCTGCGGCCTGGGCAGATCGCATCGCTCGGCTGGTACAGCGCGCCGGGCTGCCCGTGCATGCGCCAGACCTGGGCTCCGAGCGCTGGTTCGAGCTTATGTCGGTCGACAAGAAGGCCGAGGCCGGCGACATCCGCTACGTGCTGCTCGATGGCCTGGGGCACGCCACGCTGCGCGCCGTGCCCCGCGCCGCGGTGCAGGCCGCCCTGAACCGCCACACCGTGGCGCCGCAGCCCGGCGCCGCGCTGCCGGCTTGACCGCCCTGCCGTTGTCGGGAGGCGGCGGGTCGGGGCCCGCGCTGGCGCCCTGGGCCAGCGATCCGCGGCGCTCTCGCGGTCGACGCATGGCCGAGCCGTCTTCGCCGCCGCGCACCGAGCACCAGCGCGACCGCGACCGCATCGTCCACAGCAACGCGTTCCGGCGGCTGGTCTACAAGACGCAGGTCTTCATCAACCACGAGGGAGACCTGTTCCGCACGCGCCTGACGCACTCGCTGGAAGTGGCGCAGCTCGGCCGCTCGGCGGCGCGCGCGCTGAGGCTCGACGAAGACCTGGTCGAGGCCATCGCGCTGGCCCACGACCTCGGCCACACGCCCTTCGGCCACGCTGGGCAGGATGCGCTGGCCGAGTGCATGGCCGGACACGGCGGCTTCGAGCACAACCTTCAGAGCCTTCGCGTGGTGGACAAGCTTGAGGCCCGCTATGCCGCCTTCGATGGGCTGAACCTCAGCTTCGAGGCGCGCGAGGGCATCCTCAAGCATTGCAGTCGTCAGAACGCCGAGCGCCTGCTCGCCCAGGAGCCCGAGGGTCCGGCCTGGCGATTCGTACACGGCGGGTCGCCCAGCCTGGAAGCACAACTGGTCAACCTGGCCGACGAACTGGCGTACAGCGCCCACGATGCCGACGACGGCGTGCGCTCTGGGCTGATCACGATGGAGCAGTTGCTGGAGGTGCCGCTGGTCGCACGCCACCACGCCGGGGTGCGCGCAGCCCATCCTGACGTCGACGCCCGCCGCTCGCTGCACGAGACCTTGCGGCGCATGCTGTCCGAGCTGATCCACGACCTCGTCGCCCACACCCGGGACGCCTGCGAGGCCACCGCTCGCAGGGCACCGCTCGACGCCGAGACGGTGCGCCGGCTGCCGAAGCTGGTCTCGCAGTCGGCCTCCCTGCGCGACGAGACCTTGGTGCTGAAGCGCTTCCTGTTCCAGCAGCTCTACCGGCACCCTCGGGTCGTGGAGCGAACCGGCATCGCGCGGCGCGTGCTGGCCGATCTGTTCGACGCCTACCGATCGGCCCCCGGGGAGATGAGCCCAGACTACGCCCGTGCCTCCGAGGACCCGCTTCGCACTGTGGCCGACTACGTGGCCGGCATGACCGACCGCTTCGCGCTGCGCGAACACCACCGGTTGACCGGCGAGCGCTTGCTCGACTTGTGAGCACCAACTCGCTGTGGCACGCCTTCCCCGCCTGGCACTCGCTGGTCACGTGCACTGGTTGCTGCAGCGCGGGCTGAGCGGCCGCCCGGTCTTCAGGGACGACATCGACCGCGACGCCTACCTGGCCGCACTGCGCGAGGCCGCGGCGGCCACCGCCGTGCGCCTGCATGCGTTCGCCCTTCCCGACGACGCCGTGCACCTGGTGGTGACCCCAGCCGACGCCCTGGGGCCGAGCCGCCTGATGCAGGCCTTGGGCCGCCGCTACGTGAGCGCACACCATCGCCGCCACGGGGGCAGGGGTACGCTCTGGGACGGACGATTCCGTTGCGCCGTCGTGGAGCACGGCGCCCCGCTGCTGGCCGTGCTCCAGCTGGTGGACAGTCTGGCGCCTGCGCCCGGCTTCACCAGTGCCGGCCACCGCAGCGGCCATCCGGAAAGGCGCGTGCTGCTCGTCGACCCGCCTGAGGTGTGGACATTGGGCAACACCCCCTTCGAACGCGAGTCGGCGTGGCGGCTGCGGCTGGAGGACGGCCTGCCCGCCGCGCAGCGCCAGGGCCTGATCGACGCGGTGGCGGGCAACTGGGTCATCGGGTCGACCGCCTTCGCACGGGCGCTGGCCGAGAAGGCGTCCCGACCCACCCGACCGCGCCCGCGGGGCAGACCCGCCGCCAGCCACAGGGCCGCCTGACCCACGGCGCCATCTGGCGCCGGGACGGCAGCGCGTCGGCCACCTGAAATCGCTCTGTCGAGGTGCAACAGGGCGTCGCTGCCGCCCAGCACCGGGACTTGCGCGCTCGAAAGGAGAGAGAGAAAAAAAGAGAGAGCTTCACTCTGTCCCCATTTAAATCAAGAATGAAGGGCCATCCGCATAAATCGTGTCTGACCCCATTTGTTTTCATTTGCCCGCCATGCTGCACTGCGATACGCTGTGAGACCTTCGGCCAACCAGGCAGGAGTCGGCGTCCGTCCTGCCCGTCTACGGGCTCGGCGCGCGCCACCCCAGGAGAACACGATGAGCGCCCACCGTCCCCCGCCTGCCGCCGACACGACGTCGCGCGAACGGGCCAGCCAGCACGGCCTGTACAGCCCGGCGCACGAGCACGACGCCTGCGGCGTGGGCTTCGTCGCGCACATCAAGGGTCACAAGGCGCACAGCATCGTCGAGCAGGGCCTGAAGATCCTGGAGAACCTCGACCACCGCGGCGCCGTGGGCGCCGACGCGCTGATGGGCGACGGCGCGGGCATCCTGATCCAGATCCCCGACGAGTACTACCGCGCCGAGATGCAGGCCCAGGGCGTGGCGCTGCCGCCGCCGGGCGAGTACGGCGTCGGCATGATCTTCCTGCCCAAGGAACACGCTTCGCGGCTGGCCTGCGAGCAGGAGATGGAGCGCGCCATCAAGGCCGAGGGCCAGGTGCTGCTGGGCTGGCGCGACGTGCCGGTCAACCGCGACATGCCCATGAGCCCGGCCGTGCGGGCCAAGGAGCCGGTGATCCGCCAAGTGTTCATCGGCCGCGGCCCCGACGTCATCGTGCCCGACGCGCTGGAGCGCAAGCTCTACGTCATCCGCAAGACGGCCAGCGCGGCCATCCAGGCGCTGAAGCTCACGCACAGCCGCGAGTACTACGTGCCCAGCATGAGCTGCCGCACCGTCATCTACAAGGGCCTGCTGCTCGCCGACCAGGTGGGCGTGTACTACAAGGACCTGGCCGACCCGCGCGTGATCAGCGCGCTGGCGCTGGTGCACCAGCGCTTCAGCACCAACACCTTCCCGGAGTGGCCGCTGGCGCACCCCTACCGCTTCGTCGCGCACAACGGCGAGATCAACACCGTCAAGGGCAACTTCAACTGGATGCGCGCCCGCGAGGGCGTGATGAAGTCGCCGGTGCTCGGCGACGACCTGAAGAAGCTCTACCCCATCAGCTTCGAAGGGCAGAGCGACACGGCCACCTTCGACAACGCGCTGGAGCTGCTCACGATGAGCGGCTACCCGCTGGCGCAGGCCGCGATGATGATGATCCCCGAGGCCTGGGAGAACCACGAGCTGATGGACGAGCGCCGCCGCGCGTTCTACGAATACCACGCGGCCATGATGGAGCCCTGGGACGGCCCAGCCGCGATGGTATTCACCGACGGCAAACAGATCGGCGCCACGCTGGACCGCAACGGCCTGCGTCCGGCGCGCTACATCGTCACCGACGACGACCTGGTGGTCATGGCCAGCGAGAGCGGCGTGCTGCCCGTGCCCGAGAGCCGCATCGTCAAGAAGTGGCGCCTGCAGCCGGGCAAGATGTTCCTGATCGATCTCGAGCAGGGCCGCATCGTCGACGACGAGGATCTGAAGAACCAGTTCGCCAACGCGCGCCCGTACCGCCAGTGGATCGAGAACGTGCGCATCCGGCTGGACTCGCTGGACGTGCTCGGCACGCCCGAGCCGCACCCCGAGACCCTGCTCGACCGCCAGCAGGCCTTCGGCTACACCCAGGAAGACCTGAAGTTCCTGCTCGCGCCGATGGCGGCGCAGGGCGAGGAAGCCATCGGCAGCATGGGCAACGACAGCCCACTGGCCGTGCTCTCCGACAAGAACAAGCCGCTGTACAGCTATTTCAAGCAACTGTTCGCCCAAGTCACGAACCCGCCGATCGACCCGATCCGCGAGGCCATCGTGATGAGCCTCAACAGCTTCATCGGCCCCAAGCCCAACCTGCTGGACATCAACGCGGTGAACCCGCCGATGCGCCTGGAGGTGACGCAGCCCATCCTCGACTTCGACGACATGGCGCGGCTGCGCGCCATCGAATCGCGCACCGGCGGCAAGTTCCGCAGCTGCACGCTCGACATCACCTACCCCAGCGCCTGGGGCCGCGAGGGCGTGGAAGCGCAGCTCGCCAGCCTGTGCGCCGAAGCGGTGGACGCCATCAAGGGCGGCCACAACATCCTCATCGTCTCTGACCGCGCGATGACCCGCGAGCGCATCGCCATCCCGGCGCTGCTGGCGCTGAGCGCGGTGCACCATCATCTCGTGCGCGAGGGCCTGCGCACCACCGCCGGCTTGGTGGTGGAAACCGCCAGCGCGCGCGAGGTGCACCACT
>JBILSW010000298.1:0-4598 GCA_044371895.1 Rubrivivax sp. | reverse complement strand
CAGTGGCCGGTTTTTTCCCACAGGGTTTTGTCCAAGATTTGTGGGCCCTTGACCTCCCAATAGCCGTTGTTGCGGTAGACGCGGCGCATGTACTGCTCCACCTCCTGCCACACCGTCCAGCCCTTGGGGTGCCAGAACACCGTTCCGGGGCTGTGCTCGTCGAGGTGGAACAGGTCGAGCTCGCGGCCCAGGCGGCGGTGGTCGCGCTTCTCGGCTTCCTCGAGCATGCGCAGGTAGGCCTGCAGCTCGTCTTTGGTCGCCCAGGCCGTGCCGTAGATGCGCTGCAGCTGCTCGTTGGCCTGGTCGCCGCGCCAATAGGCGCCGGCCACCTTCATGAGCTTGAAGTGCTTCAGTCGGCCCGTGCTGGGTACGTGCGGGCCGCGGCAAAGGTCCTCGAAGCCACCTTCGCGGTACAGGCTCACGTCCTCGCCGGCCGGGATGCTGCCGATGATCTCTGCCTTGTAGTGCTCGCCCTGCGCCTTGAAGTGCTGCACTGCCTCGTCGCGCGGCAGCACACGGCGCACCACGGGCTCGTTCTTCGCGGCCAGCTCGCCCATGCGCTTCTCGATGGCTGCCAGGTCCTCAGGCGTGAAGGGGCGCTTGCAGGCGAAGTCGTAATAGAAGCCGTTGTCGATGACCGGGCCGATCGTCACCTGGGCCTCGGGGAACAGCTCCTTCACCGCGTAGGCCAGCAGGTGCGCCGTGCTGTGGCGGATGATCTCCAGGCCGTCGGCGTCCTTGTCGGTGACGATGGCCAGCTGCGCGTCGGACTCGATGCGGTGGCTGAGGTCGACGACGCGGCCGTCGACCTTGCCGGCCAGCGCCGCCTTGGCCAGGCCGGGGCCGATGCTGGCGGCCACCTCGCCCACAGTGAGAGGGCCGGGGTACTCGCGGCGGGCGCCGTCGGGAAGCGTGATGTGGATCATGGGGTGTCCTTGGAGGGCAAGAAAAAAGCGCGGGGGTGCCGCGCTTCGTTCGAGGAGAGAAAGGATGTCGGACGCGCGCGGGTGAGCCGGCTCAGCAGCCGGTGGCGTTGAAGCCCGTAGTCCGCGGTGTCATAACCGTCGCGCCTTTCCCAGCCCTTGTTGCATGGATCGACTCGTGCAGATTCTAGCGGCGCGGGGTTGCTCACGGCAGCGCTTCGATCTCCACCCCCTGCCCCGGCTGCCCGCCGCGCGAGACCCACTCCGCGAACTCGTCGGCCAGGCGCTGGGCCTCGGCGTGGGCGCCGCGCCACACGGCCTGGCGGCCGGCCTCGTCGTCGCCCCAGGTCTTGAAGTCGCGGCGGTCGGGCAGCTTGCCGCCGGGCAGCGCCGCGATCCATTCGTCGCGCGGCGCCAGCAGCACCACGCGCGACAGCGCCTCGGTGGCAGCGTGGCGGCGCTTCCAGGGCTTGTCGAGCCAGCCCGGCACGACGTGCGGCCCGAAGTGCGGGTACAGCACCACGCCGTCGCCGAAGCCGCCGTAGTCCAGGTGCAGGTGGTAGTCGGTGATGCCGCCGTCCCAGTAGGTGCCGGGCGGGCCACCGGGTACGTCGCGCACCGCTTCCAGGACGAAGGGGATGGTGCAGCTGGCCAGGATGGCCGGCACCAGGTTGTGCACGGCCAGCGCCACCTGCCGCGTGGGGTAGTCCGACAGCACCAGCGGCAGTGGCACCCGCGCATCGGCGAACACGATGCGCTCGAGCCAGCCGCCCAGCGCCCGCCGGTGCACGGCGTTGGCCGCGAAGGCCGCCGCCCAGCCCAGGGGCTGGCGCAGCCGACCGGCGCGGTGCAGCAGGCCGCGGCCGCGGCTGGTGAACACGTGCAGCCGCCAGCGCGGGTGCGACAGCACCTCGGCGGCGAAGGTGCCCAGCCGCTCCTCAAGCTTGCGCCGGAAGTGCTGGGTGACCACGGCCGCCGTGGGCATGCGGCCCGGCGCGTGCGGGTAGCTCTGGGTGATGTAGTCCTCGGCCAGCTGGGCCAGCGCCGCGTCGGCGTCGCTGCGGCAGGCGGCGGCCATGCGCCAGGCACCGATGCTGGCGCCCAGCAGGTGCACGGTCTGCGCCGAATGCGCCAGCCAGTGGCCGAACACGAAACGGTCCAGCGGCAGCAACACCAGGCCCTTGGCACCGCCGGCCGCTGCCGGCACGGCGCGCACGTCGGCCGCAGCCAGGCCGCGCTGCAGCAGGTGCTTGCGAGCCGCCGGGCCGGCCAGCACGCGCAGCGCCCGTGCGGCCTTCACCGGAACCTCGCCACGAAGCTGGCCGTCCACTGGGTCACGCCGTCGCGGCGGGTGTCAGCTCTGGCGGCGAAACCGTCGAGGTCGGCCACGGCGCTGCTGCTGGCCTGTGAGGGCGCCAGCGCGTTGACCACCGCCAGCCGCCACTGCCCCACGCCCGGCTGCCGCCACGCCAAGTAGGCATCCAGCCGCGTGTGCGCGCCGCGCCACAGGCGCTGCAGGTCGCTTTGCAGCGTGCTGAAGGCCGGTGTGTGCATCAGCGTCAGGCCGGCGGCGCGGCCGCCGGGCCACTGCCGCTCGGCCCCGGCCGTCAGCCGCCAGGGCGGCTGGCCCTCCAGCCGCGCGTCGGGGTCGTCGATCTGCTCCACGCGCGAACGGTACAGCGACAGCGCCGCACGCCAGGTCGTGCCCGCGGCCGGCTCGCCTGCGGTCGCGCCCGGTGCGGGCCGGCGCGCCGCCCCGCCCGGGGCTGCGTCGGGGACGCGGTGGCGCCACTCGAACTCCAGCCCGCTGCTGTGGGCGCGACCCAGGTTGACGGGCCGGCTCACCCAGCGCGGCACCGGCGCCTCGGTCACCGCCTCCAGCGCGATGCGGCGGCGGATGAGGTCCTGCACCTGGCGGTGAAAGAAGCCGGCGCTGAGCACCTCGCCGTGGGCCGTGCTGCGTTCCCAGGCCAGCTCCAGGCCGCGCAGCCGCTCGGGGCGCAGCAACGGGTTGCCGGCGCTGTCGGGCGCCACCAGCGTGTTTTGCTCCTCGCGCGGGTAGGTGCCGTCCAGGCTGTAGCGCGGCAGCAGCAGCCCCAGGTCGGGGGCGCGCTGGCTGGCCGAGACGCTGGCGCGCAGCACGTGGCGGCCAGCGGCGTCGAACGCATGCCGCAGGTGCAGCAGCGGCAGCACGGCGTCATGGCGCTGGCGCACGCGGCCGGGCGGCCCCTCGGTGGCCACGTCCCAGCGCTCGCCGCGCAGCGCCGCCGAGACGGCCCAGTGCGGCGACGGGGTCCAGTCGTGCTGCACGAACCAGGTCCCTCGCCACTGCAGTGCCGCGAAGGGCACGCCCAGGCTACCGCTGACCAGCGGCACGCCGTTGTCGGCCTGGTCACGGCGCTCGTCGTGGCGGCGCCGCTCGACGTCCCAGCCGCCACTGACGCTGTGCCTCTCGCCCAGGGGCCGGCGCCAGCGCCCGCCCTGCGACACCTGGCGGCCGCGCTGCAGGTGCGAGCTCTCGAGCTCCACGAACAGCTCATCGCCCTCGCCGAAGCCGCTGGAGCGGCCCTCGCCCTCGGCACGCGTGTGCTGCAGCGCCACCTTCAGCTCCAGCCGCCCGCCGCCGTCGAAGCGCTGCACCCACTGCCCCTGGTGGCGGTGCAGCCGCCACTCGCCGCGCGAGCGCCAGGCCCAGCGCAGCGCATCCGGCACCGGCCCATCCAGCACCTCGGCGGCGCGCTCGCCGGCGTTGCGCGAGCGGTTGGCCTGCACCAGCAACTGCCACTGCAGGGAGGCGTCGTCGCCCAGGGCCCAGTCCAGGCGCGGCGCGAACTGCAGTCCGCTGCCGAGCCAGCGGTCCTGCTGGTGCTGGCGGCGCAGCGTGCGCGTGCCGTCGGCGTCGCGCGAGTCGCGCTCGGTGACGAGCTCCTGGCCGTTGGCCCAGGTGAACAGCGACAGCGGCAGGTGCAGGCCCAGGGCGCCGAGGCGGTCGCTGTGCGAGACGGCCGCGCTGCCCTGCGGCGCCACGGCGCGCCAGCCCAGGGCGCTGCGCCACTCGGTCTGTCGCAGCCGCGCCGCGCGGCGCAGGATGATGTTGATGGTGCCGGCGGCCCCGCCGTGCTCGGCGGTCGGACCCTTGACGACCTCGATGCGCTCGATGTCGCCCGGCGAGAGCTGGTCCATCGCGAAGCCGGGCGGCGCCGGCTCGCCGTTGATCAGGATCTGCGTGTAGCCGCCGCCCAGGCCACGCAGCCGCGGCTGGTCGCCGTCGATGTCGACGCCGGCCACGCGCGCCAGCACGTCGAGCACGCTGAGGTCGCCGTGCGCGTCGAGCTCGTCGCGGCCCAGCACCGTGCGACCGACGACGCTCTCGCGCCGCTCGTCGACCTCGCTGGCGCGGCGGCCCTGCACCGTGATGGCCTGCGCTGCGCCGGGCGCTGGGGGGCCGGCCGCGGGCGGGACCGGCGCCGGGGCTGCCGCGCCCACCCGGGCACCCAGCGTCGCCAGCACCAGTGCCAGCGCCGCCGCGCGCATCAGCGCCGCCCTTGCAGCCTGGCGAAGGCCTCGGCCATTGCGCCACCGCCGGCCGGCTCGGTGCCGCGCCCGCGCGGCTGCTCGCCACGGCCGGCCGGCCGGAAGCGGTTGTCGCCGGCGGCACGGGCCGGGGCGGCCGGC
>JBILSW010000018.1:0-15399 GCA_044371895.1 Rubrivivax sp. | reverse complement strand
CTGCGCGTGCGCCGCGCCCCACGGCCGCTCAGCGCGCGCGCGGAAGCAGCTGCATGAGCTCGTCGCGGCCGGTCGGCCGCGGCACGACCGCCACGACGTCCCAGCCGGGCGGCGTAGGGGGCAGGGTGAGGTCACGCGCCACGCGCAGCAGCAGCGGGCAGTGGCCTTGCAGGGCGGCCGGCGTGGCGTCCACCCGCCAGCGGCCGAAGTGTTCCAGTGCCGCCACGTTGGCTGGCGAGACGCCCGGCGCCGCGATGCACGACGTGCCCGCGGGCACGTGCGGTGCCAGCCTTTCCACCAGGGGCCGCGCGCTGCGCCCGTGGTCCAGCAGGGGCAGCCACAGCGTCATCAGCAGCAGCCAGCAGAGGGCTACGCCCCCGGCAGGCAGCACCAGGCTCTTCCAGAGCGCGTCCTGATGGCGCCCGGTGCGCCATCGCACCACGGCCACCCAAGCCAGGCTGCCGGCGGCGGCGAAGGCCAGGGCCAGCGCCGAGAACGGGGCGTCGAAGCCCGGCGCCAGCTTGGCTACGTTGGCGGCCGGCTTGGCCGGCACGCCGGTTTGCATGGCCAAGTACATGACCCAGATGAACAGCGCCGTGGCCGTGAAGAAGAACATCGAGAACCAGTCGATGGCCGCCGTGGCGCTGCGCTTGAGCGTGGGCAGCGCGAACGCGGCCAGCACGGCCAGCGCCGGCAGGCCCAGCATCAGCGCTCGGTCCGAGCCGCCCATCGCGACGTTGGCGCCCATCGCCACGAGCACGAACACCAGCGGCACCGACACGTGCCTGTACAGCAGCTGCCGCCGCCACCGCCACAGCGTCCACACCGCCAGCGGCCAGGCCGGCCACAGGAACCACAGCCACTGGCGGCCTAGGATCGGTAGCTCGTGCAGCTCCAGGCCTTGCACCCGCCAGCGCCAGGCGCCGAGGATCGTGGCCAGCGTCACGCTGGCGGCCAGTGCCGACAGCAGCCAGGGCGCGAAGCGCCTTACCTCGGGCAGGCGCGAGCGCAGACACACGACGGCCCCGAGCAAGCCGGCCCCTGCGGCCATGGCCGGCGCCCCGCTGGCGGCCATCAGTGGCAGGGCCAGCAGCACCGCCACCCGTGCGCGCCACACTCGGAAGGGCGCCGCTGCCAGCGCGTACAGCGCCAACGCCGCGGATGCGAGCTGCGCCAGCTCGGGTGTGGTCTCGTGGCCCAGTTGCAGCAGGCCCAGCGTGGCCATCAGCGCGAGCAATCCGCCGTCGGCCATGGCGCGCGCATAGGCCACCGGGTCGGCCTCGCCGCCGAAGGCGAAGGCCAGCGGCTGCGCCGCCTCGGTGCGGGCGAGCAGGAAGGTGCTGTACCAGGTCAGTGCCAGCGCCAGCGCCAGCAGCAGCGCGAAGGCCAGACGCGCGGCCAGCTCGGCGCCGAGCCATCCCTGGCCCACCACAATGAAGGCCGCGCCCAGCCAGTGTGGCAGCAGCGCGCCGTCCAGCGGAACGCCGCCGAGCTGCGGCGCAAGCCACGGCGTTCGCCCCTCGGCCATGGCCACCATGGCGCCGAAGGCGGTGACGTCGGCGCTGCGCCAGGGGTCGCGCCCGAACAGCCCCGGCAGCAGGTAGGCCGCGCACAGCAGCAGCAGTGGCAGTCTAGGCAGCCGGCGCGCGCCGCGCTGCGTGACGACGGCCGGCGTGACGGTGGGCACGTGGGGGCTCACAGGGCGATGATGGCAAAGAAAAAGGCAGCCGAAGCTGCCTGCTCGATGGGGCGCCCGGAGGGCGCCGCCGTCACTTCTTCAGGCCGACGCGGGCGAACTTGTTGCGGAACTTCTCGACACGGCCACCGAGGTTGTCCACGCTCTTCTGGGTGCCGGTGTAGAAGGGGTGCGTCTCGCTGGTCGTCTCCAGCTTGATCAGCGGCAGCTCGCGGCCGTTATCGAGCTTGATCATCTCCTTCGTGGGAGCGCAAGAGCGTGTGACGAAGGTGAAGCCGTTGGAGAGATCCTGGAACGCGACCTCGCGGTAGCTCGGGTGAATGCCGTCTTTCATGGCGTGCCTCGTGTGCTTTCGGGGATTGCTGTCGGTAGCCACGCGCCTGCCGTGGCGGTGCGCACTTGCCGGGGTTTGCGGGCGGAGAACCGTAGATTGTATGCCGCAGCGCGCCTTACCCCCCGCGCCGCATCATGTCGAAGAAGTCGAGGTTGTTCTTGCTCTGCTTCATCTTGTCGAGCACGAACTCCATCGCCTCAATCTCGTCCATGTTGTAGAGCAGCTTGCGCAGGATCCAGGTCTTCTGGAGGATCTCGGGCTTGAGCAGCAGTTCCTCGCGCCGCGTGCCGCTCTTGTTGATGAGGATCGACGGGTACACGCGCTTCTCGGCCATGCGGCGGTCGAGGTGGATCTCGCAGTTGCCGGTGCCCTTGAACTCCTCGTAGATGACCTCGTCCATCTTCGAGCCCGTGTCGATCAGCGCGGTGCCGATGATCGTGAGCGAGCCGCCCTCCTCGACGTTGCGCGCGGCGCCGAAGAAACGCTTGGGGCGCTGAAGCGCGTTGGCATCGACGCCGCCAGTAAGCACCTTGCCCGAGCTCGGCAGCACGTTGTTGTAGGCGCGCGCCAGCCGCGTGATGCTGTCGAGCAGGATGACGACGTCCTTCTTCAGCTCGACCAGGCGCTTGGCGCGCTCGATCACCATCTCGGCCACCTGCACGTGGCGCGCCGCCGGCTCGTCGAAGGTGGAGCTGATGACCTCGCCGCGCACGCCGCGCACCATCTCGGTCACCTCCTCGGGGCGCTCGTCGACGAGCAGCACGATGAGGTGGATCTCGGGGTGGTTGGCTACCAGCGCATGGGCGATGTGCTTCATCATCACCGTCTTGCCGGTCTTGGGCTGGGCCACCAGCAGCGCGCGCTGGCCCTTCCCGATGGGCGCGATGAGGTCGATGATGCGGCCGGTGATGTTCTCCTCCAGCTTGATGTCGCGCTCGAGCCTGAATGCCGCCGTCGGGAACAGCGGCGTCAGGTTCTCGAACATGATCTTGTGCTTGCTCTCCTCGGGCGTCAGACCGTTGACGCGGTCGACCTTCACCAGCGCGAAGTAGCGCTCGCCGTCCTTGGGCACGCGCACCTCCCCCTCGACCATGTCGCCGGTGTGCAGGTTGAAGCGGCGGATCTGGCTCGGCGACAGGTAGATGTCGTCGGTGCTGGCCATGTAGCTGGCCTCGATGCTGCGCAGGAAGCCGAAGCCGTCGGGAAGCACCTCGAGCACGCCGTCGCCGAACACCTGTTCACCGGCCTTGGCGCGCTTCTTCATGATCGCGAACATCAATTCCTGCTTGCGCAGGCGCTGCACGTTCTCGATCTCCAGCGCCTCGCCCATCTCGATGAGCTTGGCGACGTGCATGAGCTTGAGTTCGGACAGATGCATGAGGCACCCTGGGGCCCGGCCGGCCAGCACCGGGCAGCACCCAGAGGGCACCCGCGGCTGGCGGCGAAATGGGCAGTTCGTGGAGTGGCGCCGTGACCCTGCACGGAGCCGGCCCGGTGGCCGAGGGTCGCTCGGCAGCGGGTCCGCTTGACGCTGGCGGCCGGCGGGAAGCCGGCGCGGGCGGTGCAGAGGGGCGGATCAGGCGGCTGGTGCGTCAGGCACCCGCCGCGTAAAGAGGATTATAGATGGCCGTCGAGGAAGGCCGTCAGCTGCGCCTTGGACAGGGCCCCCACCTTGGTGGCGGCGACCTTTCCGTTCTTGAACAGCATCAGCGTGGGGATGCCGCGGATGTTGTGCTGTCCCGGCACGATGCGGTTCTCGTCGACGTTGATCTTGGCGATCTGCACACGACCCTCGTACGCCTTGGAGACCTCGTCGAGGATGGGCGCGATCATCTTGCAGGGCCCGCACCACTCGGCCCAGTAGTCCACCAGCACCGGCTTGTCCGACTGCAGCACGTCGCTGCTGAAGGAATCGTCGGTGACGTGCTTGATCAGTTCACTGCTCATGGTTGCTCGGCTCCGCGTGCCCGGCGCGGTAACGACAGACCGCGGCCTTCCGGGGCACGGCAAGGATTCTGGCACGCCCGCCGCCGTCGGGTTCGGCGCCGGGGTGGAGTGCTGCCTGCCGGAACTGGCAGCGGTTGGGGGCCCTGATCGGCGTTTCGTCGGCGGTGCCGCCACGGTGCAATCTCCATCCCATGACCGTCCCGCCCGCCCCCGCGCCGGCCCCGCGCAGCGCTGCCGTGCACCGCTTCGGCCGTTGGCAGCTGCTGCGCCTGCTCGGCAAGAGCGCACGCAGCATGGCGTGGCGCGTCGCCGATCCGGGCAGTGGTCAGGAGCTGGTGATCGTGCTGCCGCGCGTGCAGCCGGCCGGTGCGGCGGCGCTGGAGCGCTGGCAGCAGCAGGCACGTCAGGCGGCCAGGTTGTCGCACCCGAGGCTGGCCGCGGTGGTCGACATGGGCGTGCAGGACGGCTGGCCCTACGTGGCCCATGACCCCCGCGACGACGCCACGCTGGCCGAGCGCCTGGCCAGCGCAGGCCTGCCCGGCCCAGAGGCGGCGGCGCTGGTGCAGCAGGTCTTGCAGGGGCTGGCCTTCGCCCACGAGGCGGGCCTCGCCCACCACGACGTGCAGCCGTTCCTGATGCTCGTGAGCGACGACGGCCAGCTGCGCGTGGCCGGGCTCGAGGTGGCAGCGGATGCGGTGAAGGCCGATCCAGGTGGCCGCCTGTCCCAGCGTGCAGCCGGCGAGCGCGACCTGCTGGCTTCGGGCGTGATGCTGCACGGCCTGCTCGTTGGCACGCCCGCGCTCGACGAGCCGGACGTCGGCCGCGTCTTGGAGCGCCTGCCGCCTTTGGGTCGGGACATCGTGTGCCTGCCCCGGCAGACGACGCAACGCATCCCCGAGCCGCTGCGCGTCATCGTCAACCGCGCCACCGACCGCCAGGAGCGGAAACGCTACCGCAGCGCACGCACGCTGCTGCGGGCGCTGGAGGGCTGGTTGCAGGCCGAGGGTGTGGCTGCCGCCAGCCTGATGTCGCTGCTCGGCGAACGCCTCCGAGCCGGCGGGATGCTGCCTTCGGTCGAGGGCGGCGCAGCGCGACTGGCGCGGGTGGCGACGATGGAAGGCGATCGCACCCACGAACTGGCCGAGGTGGTCCTGGAGGACTTCGCGCTGAGCTTCGAGCTGCTGCGCCTGGCCAACACCGCGCAGGCCCGGTTGGCCGGCGGCGGGCGGGTGCTCACCGTGCGCCGGGCCATCGCCCTGCTGGGGCTCGTGGGCGTGCGCCGCGCTGCCCAGGCCCTGCGCGAGTGGCCCGGTCCGCTGGACGAAGCCGAGGCCGCCCGCCTGGCGGCGCTGCTGGAGCGAATCCGGCTGGCGGCACACACCGCGCTGGCGCTGCGCCCCGCCGGCTACGACGGCGAGGTCGTGTACCTGCTGACCGTGCTGCAGAACCTGGGCCGGCTCGTGCTTCACCATCACTTCGCCGACGAGGCGCAGCAGGTCGCCCGCCTCATGCAGCCTGCGCCTTCGCCGCGCCTGGGGGAGCCGGAAGAGCCCGGCATGAGCGAGGAGGCCGCCGCCTTTGCCGTGCTCGGCTTCGACATCTATACCCTGGGACAGGCCGCGGCCCGTCACTGCGGCTTCGACGAGTCCGTGCTCAGGATGATCCAGCCCCTGCCGCTGGCCGCGCCGGTGCGCGGGCCCGACGGCGACGATGACCTCCTGCGCGCGACCGCCAGTTGCGCCAACGAAGCCGTGGATGCACTAATGCAGCCCCCGCCCAAGGTGCCTGCGGCGCTGCAGCGCGTGGTGCAGCGATACGGTCGGCTTCTGAGCTTCGGCCTGCGTGAGCTGCAGGAGGCCCTGCGGGGCGACGCCCGCCTCACCGAGCCGATGCCGTTGACGCAGCCGGCCCCCCTGGGCGAGGACGGGCCGCCGCCAATGGCAGTGCAGCTTAGGGCTGCGGCGTCGCGGCCGGGAGCGCCGCGATGAGCCTGCCGCAAACGCCGCAGGCTGCGCGAGGCGTCGACGGCCGGGCCCGGGACGGCGGCGGTGCCCGTGGCACTGCGTTGCCGTCGCGCCAGGTGGGCCGCTACGAGCTTCGCCGCGAGCTCGGACGCGGCGCCCAGGCCACGGTGTGGCTGGCACACGACCCTAGGCTGCAGCGCGACGTGGCGCTCAAGCTGCTGAGTGCCGACGCCGACCCTGCCATGCGCAGCGAGTGGCTCAACGAGGGCCGCGCCTGCAGCACCCTCAAGCACCCCAACGTGGTGCCGGTGTTCGAGGCCGACGAGGACGGCGGGCAGCCCTACCTGGTGTTCGAGCACGTCGAGGGCGTCACCCTCGCGGCACGCCTGAAGGGCCAGCCGAGACTGCCCGCGCGCGAGGCCGTGGGCCTGATGCTGGGCGTGCTGGACGCGCTGGCCGCCGCGCACGACCAGGGCATCGTGCACCGCGACCTCAAGCCCAGCAACATCCTGCTCGGCGGCGATGGCCGGCCGCGCGTCATGGACTTCGGCATCGCCGCGCGCGTGCAGCGCGGCTCCGGCGAGCGTTGGGCCCACGACGGCCGCGTCGTCGGCACTTCGGGCTACATATCCCCCGAGGCTGCGCGCGGCGAGCCGCCGCAGCCAGCCATGGATGTGTTCGCCGCCGGCGTGATGCTCGGCGAGATGCTCTCCGGCGTCCCGCTGCTGAAGGAGCGCGACCCCTCGCGCGCGATCCAGCGTGTGCAGTCCGAGGACCTGACCATCGCCGCCGGCGGCGATGTCGACGAGGGTCTGCGGGCCATCGTGCTGCGGTCGCTGAGCCGCGATGCCGCGCATCGCTTCGACACCGCGCGCGCCATGCATGAGGCGCTGACGCACTGGCTGGACCCCGGGCAGCAGACGCTGGACACCAGCCACGCGACATTGGAGTTCCTGCTCAGGCGCATGCGCCACAAGAGCGACTTCCCGGCGCTGTCGTCGTCGGTGCTGCGCATCCAGAAGCTGACGGGTTCCGACACCGAGAGCCTGCGCACGCTGAGCGAGGAGATCCTGAAGGACGTATCGCTGACCAACAAGCTGCTGCGGATGGTCAACACCGTTCACTTCACGGCGGTTTCGGGCGAGCAGATCAGCAGCGTCTCGCGCGCGGTGGCGCTGGTCGGCCTGGCCGGCATCCGCAACATGGCGCTGTCGGTCGTCCTCCTGGAGCACATGCAGGACAAGGCCCATGCCGCGCTGCTGAAGGAGGAGTTCCTCCGCGCGCTGATGGCCGGCACGCTGGCCAGTGACCTGACGGCACAGGCGCGGCAGGGCGAAGAGGCCTTCCTGGGTGCGATGTTTCAGAACCTCGGGCGGCTGCTGACCGAGTACTACTTGCCCGAAGAGGCGCAGCGCATCCGCCAGCTAGTCGCCGGTCCCCAGGCGGTGACGCGCGACACCGCGGCCCGGAAGCTGCTGGGCCTGAGCCTGGACGACCTCGGCGTGGGCGTGGCCCGCGCCTGGGGGCTGCCCAGGTCGCTGCAGAAGGCAATGCGCCACCCCGAGGGCGAGGTGCCGGCGCGGCGCGTCGATCCCTGGGCCGACGACGGTTGCGAGCGCATGCGATGGCTGGCACGTGGCGCCAACGAGCTCACCGACGCCATGCTCGGCCACGAAGGCGCCGCCCAGGCCGAGGCGCTGTCGCGCGTGGCTGACCGCTTCGGCCCTGCGCTGGGCCTGGACAAGCGGCAACTGCTGCAGGCGGCCAGCGGCGCGCGCACCCGGCTGTCGCAGCTGGCCCTGGCCATGGGGCTGACGCTGGCCCCGGGCGCCGCGGCGAGGCGGCTGCTGCAAGCCGGGCCCGTCGCTGACGAACCGCGCTCACGGCCGGGCGCCGCGGATCTGCCCCCGGTGGCCGCCGCGGCCACAGCGGCCGCGCCGCGGCTGGCCGAGAGCAGCCCGCTCATGCAACTGTCCAGCGGCCTGGAATCTGTGCGCAGCGCCGTGCAGGGGCGCACGCTGGACGTCGGCGAGGTGCTGACTTTGGTGCTCAATGTCCTGCACGGCGCGCTGGGCCTGCGGTCGGCCGTGCTCTGCGCGCGCGACTCGCAGGCCGGCGCCCTCGTCGGCCGCGCCGCAGTGGGCGCGCGTGCCGCCGAACTGCCGTCGCTGTTCCGCGTGTCGTTGCGCCTGGGCGGCCAGCCCGACCTGTTTGCGGCGATCTGCGCGCGGGGCGCCGATCTGCTCGTGGCCGACAGCACCTCGGTGGCGCCGCGGCTGCCATCGTGGTATCGGCAGAGCGTGTCGGCGCCGACCTTCCTGCTGCTGCCGATCTCGCTGAAGGGCGCGCTGACGGGGCTGATCTATGCCGACAGGGCCGAAGCGAACTCGCTGGTACTCGGCGACACCGAGCTGCTGCTGGTCAAGGCACTGCGCGACCAGGCCGCACTGGCACTGGCCAGGGGTGCCGAGCCTTACCCCGGCACTGGTCGCAACGCTTAGGGCTGCTTGGTTCCCCACCTGACCCGGTTGGGCGCGCTTCCATGCGGGGGGGCCCGGCGCCGCGCATTGTAGGCGAGGGCGCTACGGGATCCGAGGCGCTTACGGTGGCTCAGCGCAGCTGCAGTTCCCCGGCGCCCCAGTGCACGCCCAGCGGCTCGATGAACAGCTGCTTGGGCCCCGCCTCCACGTGCCCGGCCACCCAGGCCGCGATGCCCTGGGCCCGCGCCGCGGCCACGGCCCGCTGGGCGTCGTCGGCATGCACGAACAGGGCGAAGCCCGCGCCCATGTTCAGCGTCCCATAGGCCTCGGCGTCGTCCATGCCGGCCTGCTGCTGCAGGAAGCGCAGCACCGGCGGAACCGGCGGCAGCGTGTGCACGCGGTAGGTCAGCGCCTTGGGGTGTCGCAGCAGCTTGCGCCAGCCGTGGCCGGTGACGTTGGCCGCGTAGTGCACGCGCACGCCGGCCGCCCACAGGGCCTCGGTGACCGGGCTGTAGAGCAGGGTGGGGGCCAGCAGTGCGGGGCCGAAGCGCAGGCCGGGCTCGGCCTCGCTGCCGATCAGCGTCTGGTAGCCCTGCGGGAGCCGCTCGGCGGCCTTGCGTGCCAGGCTCAGGCCGTTGGCGTGGATGCCGCTGCTCTCGAGCAGCACGATGGCGTCGCCGGGCCCGAGGTGCTCGCCCAGCGTCAGGCGGGGCCGGGGGTTGACCAGGCCGGTGCAGCTGGCGGCCAGATCGATGCGGCCGGCCTCGACGATGCCCGCCAGGGCCGGCGTCTCGCCCCCGCCCCAGGCGGCGCCGATGCGGTCGCAGGCTGCCCTCCAGCCGCCCACCAGGGCCTGGGCGCGTTCGCCGTCGGCGAACCACTCGCTGCCGCCGGCGGCCCAGTAGGCCTGCACCACCAGCGGCGTGGCGCCCACGGTGACGAGGTCGTTGACGGCCATCGCGATGGTGTCCTGCGCGATGGCAGCGAAGAAGTTCTCGCCGTCGCGCCACATCGCGTCGGCCACCAGCGTCTTGGTGCCCAGGCACTCGACGATGCTGGCCAGGTAGAAGGGGCCGAGGTCGACGACGTAGGCCGACTCGCCGCGCGAGGCCTCGACCTCGCCGAAGCCGTGCGGCGCCAGGTGCGCGGCGGTGGCTGCAGCGGCGCGCTGCGCGGTCACCTTCAGCGGGTCGATGAGGTCGTAGTTCACCCCGGCCTGCTCGTAGCTGAGGGGGGTGTGGGGCGGGTTCTCGGCCGGGGTCGTCATGGGGTGGCGATTATCCCCGGCCGCCTAGAATGACCTGCATGTCCTACGTCGTCCTGGCCCGCAAGTACCGCCCGCGCAGCTTCGCGCAGATGGTCGGCCAGGAGCACGTCGTGCAGGCGCTTACGAACGCCCTCACGCAGGGGCGGCTGCACCACGCCTACCTGTTCACCGGCACGCGCGGCATCGGCAAGACCACCGTCAGCCGCATCCTCGCCAAGAGCCTGAACTGCACCGGTGCCGACGGCCGCGGCGGCATCACCGCCACGCCCTGCGGCGTGTGCCAGGCCTGCACCGAGATCGACGCCGACCGCTACATGGACTACGTCGAGATGGACGCCGCCAGCAACGGCGGCAAGGACGAGATCCGCGATCTCATCGAGCGCGCCGCCTACAAGCCCGGCGTGGGCCGATTCAAGGTCTTCATGATCGACGAGGCGCATCAGCTGTCGAAGGACGCGTTCAACGCGTTGCTCAAGACGCTCGAGGAGCCGCCGGAGTACCTCAAGTTCGTGCTGGCCACCACCGACCCCGAGAAGGTGCTGCCCACGGTGCTAAGCCGTTGCCTGCAGTTCAACCTGCGGCCGATGGCGCCGGCCACGGTGCGCGAGCACCTGGCGCGCGTGCTCGAGGCCGAGGCCGTGCCGGCCGAGCCTGGCGCGCTGCGCCTGCTTTCGCGCGCGGCGCGCGGCTCCATGCGCGACGGCCTGTCGCTCACCGATCAGGCCATCGCCTATGGCGGTGGCCGGCTGGCGGAAAACGTGGTGCGCACCATGCTCGGCGCGGTGGACCGCGGTCACGCCACCGCCGTGGTGGAGGCGCTGGCGCGCCGCGACGCGGCGGCCGTGCTGGCCACGGTGGACGCGTTGCGCGCCGCCGGCCTGAGCGCCGAGGCCACGCTGGAGGAACTGGCGCAGCTGCTGCAGCAGATGGCCATCGGGCAGGCCGTGCCCGGCGCGCTGGACGATGCCGAGCCCGAGACCGCGGCCGTGCGCTCACTGGCGCCGCAGCTACCGCCCGACGAGACCCAGCTGCTATACCGCATGGTGCTGCAGGGCCGCGAGGAGCTGGCGCTGATGTCCGACGAGCACGGAGCGCTGGCCATGGTGCTGCTGCGCTTCCTGGCTTTCCCGCCAGCGGGGGGCGCCGCGGCAGCGGTGCCGGCGCGGCCGGCGGCGCCGCTGCGCGCCCCCGCCCCGCCGACTCTGGCCGTGGTGCCCGCGGCACTGGAGCGGCGGCAGGCCGCGACGGCGCCGAAGGCCAGCGTGGCGCCGGGCATGGACGCTGAGCCGATGCCGCCGCTGCAGGCGGCCGAGCCCGTGACACCGCCCTTCGGGCCGCCTGGGGCCGAGCCTGCCGACCGCCAGCTTGCCGACCGCTGGCAGGCCACCGTGCAGGCGCTCATCGAGGGCGGCACCGTGGCGGCGCTGGTGCGCGAGCTGGCCTGGCAGGCCGGCCTCGTGGCCATCGACACCTGCAGCATGCCGCCCGCGTGGCGGCTTGCCGTGGCGCGCGAGCCCCTGCGCAGTGCCGCGCTGGCCGACAGGCTGGCGCTGGCCCTGGCCGCGCACCTGGGCGAGCCCGTGCAGGTGGCTGTCGAGGCCGGCCAGCCCACCGACACGCCCGCGCTGCGCGACGCCGCCGAGCGCGCCCGCCGCCAGGCCGCGGCCGAAGCCACACTCGAGTCCGACCCCGTGGTGCGCGAATTGCTCCGGCAGTTCAAGACCGCGCGCATCGTGCCGGGCTCGATCCGGCCGGCCTGAACGTCCTCTATCCCTACCCAACAGGAGAACCCGACCATGATGAAGGGCCAGCTTGCCGGCTTTATGAAGCAGGCGCAGCAGATGCAGGAGAACATGAAGCGCGCGCAGGACGAGCTCGCGCTCCTCGAGGTCGAAGGCGCCAGCGGTGCCGGCCTCGTGAAGGTGACGATGACTTGCAAGCACGACGTCAAGCGCGTGGTCATCGACCCCAGCCTGCTGGCCGACGACAAGGACATGCTCGAGGACCTCGTGGCCGCCGCCTTCAACGACGCCGTACGCCGTGCCGAGGAGGTGAGCACCGAGAAGATGGGCAAGCTTACGGCCGGCCTGCCCTTGCCGCCGGGGATGAAATTCCCCTTCTGATGCCGGCATGGCTGAGCCTGCGCTCTCGGGCCTGATCGAGGCGCTGCAGCGCCTGCCCGGCGTGGGCCTGAAGTCGGCCCAGCGCATGGCCTTCCACCTGCTGCAGCACGACCGCGAAGGCGCGCGGCGGCTGGCCGGCGCGCTCGCGCACGCGATGGCCACCATGCGCCACTGCACGCGCTGCCACACCTTCACCGAGCAGGAGGTCTGCGGCACCTGCACGGACCCGCGGCGCGACGCCCGGCTGCTGTGCGTGGTGGAAACGCCCGCCGACCAGGCGGCGCTGGAACGCAGCGGCAGCTACAAGGGCCTGTACTTCGTGCTGATGGGCCGGCTCGACCCGCTGCGCGGCGTGGGCGTCGCCGAAGTCGGCGCCGAGGCGCTGCTGACGCGCGCCTGCGACGGCACGGTGCAGGAGGTCATCCTGGCCACCAACTTCACCGCTGAGGGCGAGGTGACGGCGCAGGCCCTGTCGGCGGCGCTCGTGGCGCGCGGCCTGAAGGTCACGCGGCTGGCGCGCGGCGTGCCGGCGGGCAGCGAGCTTGAGTACGTGGACTTGTCCACCATCGCCCACGCCATGGGCGACCGCCGCTGACGCGGGCGATCAGTCGGCCACCGCCTCGCGGTAGGCGTGCCAGCTGGCGTGTCCCACCACCGGCCCCACCACCAGCAGGCCGGCGAACCAGGGCAGCAGCGCCAGCATCACGAGCGCCGCGATCAGGAAGCCCCACCACAGCATCACGCCGGTCTGCGTGAGAACCAGGCGCAGGCTGGTCAGGCCGGCGGTGATGGCGTCGGTCTGGCGGTGCAGGATCATCGGGATGGAGATCACGCTGACGGCGTAGATCAGGCCCGCGAACACCGCGCCCACCGCCGCCCAGGCAACGATGAAGGCCAGGTTCTTGGGGTCGAGCAGCGCCCGCAGCGAGCCCTTGAAGTCGGGCATGCCGTCGAAGCTGACGGCGAACACCACCAGCGTCGCGCGGCCCCAGAGCATCTCCAGCACCAGCAGCACGAAGCCGAAGATGGCGAGCTGGCCGGTGCGCGTGTCCCAGGCCAGCAGCGAGTCGCCAAAGGCGGGCTTTTCGCCGCGCTCCAGGCGCTGGCTGGTGCGGTACAGACCCAGGCAGAGGAACGGCCCCATCAGCAGGAAGCCGGCCGACAGCGCCAGCGTGTAGGCCGGGGCGTGCTCGAACACCTTCAGCAGCGCCCAGCCCATGACCATGAAGCAGCCGCCGTAGAACAGACCGATGCCAGGGGCGCGGCCGAAGTCGCGCACGCCTGCGGCCAGCCAGCGAAGCGGTGCTCCCCAGCCCAGCGGCCGCAGCACGATGGCGGGGGGCGGCACAGGGCCGGGTGGCTCCTCGGCGGTGTCGATGGGGGTCATCCCCGCAAGCCTAGAGTGGCCGCGGCGACCGTCGCCACCGGGCTTGCCCCGAGGCCACCGGCGGCGCCCTCAGGTGCGCCGCGAACGCCGCACGCGCAGGATCTCGTCGAGGATCAGGCACACCGCGCCCAGCGTGATGGCGCTGTCGGCGACGTTGAAGCTCGGGAAGTAGCCGCCACGGAACAGCGGCTCCAGCACGGCGAAGCGGAACTGCAGGAAGTCGACGACATAGCCGTGGATCATGCGGTCGATGACGTTGCCCAGGGCGCCGCCCAGGATCATCGTCACCGAGAAGCAGAACAGCCGCTCGTTCGGGTGGCTGCGCAGCATCCACACGATGAAGGCCGAGGCCGCCAGGCCCAGGCCGATGAAGAACCAGCGCTGCCAGCCCGAGGCTCCGGCCAGGAACGAGAACGCCGCGCCCGGGTTGTGCGCTCGCACGAGGTTGAAGAAGTCGGTCACCGGGCGCACGTCGCCGAGCTGGAAGGCGCCGACGATGGCGACCTTGGTGACCTGGTCGGCGACGATGACGATGGCGGCGATGACGAGCCAGAACAGCAGGCCGGGGCTCGTGGTGCCGCCGCGGGGAGCGGGCCGTGCCTTGGCAGCGCCGGCCATCGTCAGGCCACCGTGCGCGACTCGCCCGCGCCGTGCAGGTTGCTGGTGCAGCGGCCGCACAATCCGGGGTGGGCCGGGTCGTGGCCGACGTCGTCGCGCCAGTGCCAGCAGCGCTCGCACTTGGTGGCGCTGGAGGGGCGCACCTCGACCTTCAGCGCTTCGCCGGCCGTCAACTCGGCCACCGAGGTGATGAACACGAACTTGAGGTCTTTGCCCAGGCTGGCGAGCACCGCGTGCTCGGCCGCCGGCGCGGTGATGTGCACGTTGGCCTGCAGCGACGAGCCCACGGCGCCGGTGGTGCGCACGGCCTCGATCTCGCGGTTGACCGCCTCGCGCACGCTGCGGACGGTGGCCCACTTGGCCAGCAGCGCGGCGTCGGGCCTCTCGGTGCCTGCGAGGCGCCAATAGGTGGCCGTGAAGACCGATGGCGAGTCGCCCACCAGCGCCCAGGCCTCCTCGGCCGTGAAGCTGAGGAACGGCGCCATCCAGCGCAGCATGGCCTGCGTGATCTGCCACAGCGCCGTCTGCGCGCTGCGCCGCGCCAGGCTGCCGGGCGCCGTGGTGTAGAGGCGGTCCTTCAGCACGTCGAGGTAGAACGCGCCCAGGTCCTCGGAGCAGTACACCTGCAGCTTGGCCACCACGGGGTGGAACTCGTAGCCCTCGTAGTGCGCCAGGATCTGCGCCTGCAGCTCGGCCGCGCGCGCCAGGGCCCAGCGGTCGATCTCCAGCATCTGCGCCGCGGGCACGGCGTGCTGCGCGGGGTCGAAGTCGGCGGTGTTGGCCAGCAGGAAGCGCAGCGTGTTGCGGATGCGGCGGTAGGCGTCCACCACTCGGGCGAGGATCTTGTCGTCGCCGGCGATGTCGCCCGAGTAGTCGGAGGCCGCCACCCACAGGCGGATGATCTCGGCGCCCAGCGTCGAGCTCACCTTCTGCGGCTCGATGCCGTTGCCGAGCGACTTGCTCATCTTGCGGCCGGCGCTGTCGACCGTGAAGCCGTGCGTGAGCAGGCCGCGGTAGGGCGCGCGGTCGAAGAGGGCGCAGGCCAGCAGCAGCGAGCTGTGGAACCAGCCGCGGTGCTGGTCGTGGCCTTCCAGGTACAGGTCGGCCTCGGGGCCGCTGGCGTGGTGGCCCTGCGGGTGCTGGTTGCGCAGCACGTGCCAGAAGGTGCTGCCGCTGTCGAACCAGACCTCCAGGATGTCGCTGCTCTTGGTGTACTGCGCACCATCTTCCGCGCCCAGCACGTCGGCCGCGGTGAGGCGGCTCCAGGCCTCGATGCCGCCGCGCTCGACGATGTCGGCCGCCTGGTCGAGGATCTCCATCGTGCGCGGGTGCAGCTCGCCGCTGTCCTTGTGCAGGAAGAAGGGCAGCGGCACGCCCCAGCTGCGCTGGCGGCTGATGCACCAGTCGGGCCGGTTGGCGATCATGTCGCGCAGCCGGGCGCGGCCGTTCTCGGGGTAGAAGCCGGTCTGGTCGATGGCGTCCAGTGCCAGCTGGCGCAGCGTCTTCGGCGCCTTGTCCTTGGTGAAGACGCCCTTTGTCGACGAGTTCTCTTCGTCCATGCGCACGAACCACTGCGCCGCGGC
>JBILSW010000017.1:0-15409 GCA_044371895.1 Rubrivivax sp. | reverse complement strand
GGCCGACGTGGCCGCCGCCATGGCCGTGCTGTCGCGCCCCGACGAGCGCGACGCCACGCGCCTGCCCTGGGCCGATCTGCCCTGGCACGAGGTGGCCGCCACCGGCCCTGGCTTCGTGCGCGGCCTGCGCATCGGCCTGCTGCGCGACGCCGGCTGGGGCCTGGCGGTGGACGCCGCCGTGGCCGCCGCGCTCGAAGACGCCGCGGCGCGGCTGCGCGACGCCGGTGCCGTGGTCGAGCCGCTCGCGCCTTTCGCCACTGCCGAGATGGCCGAGGGCATCGAGCGCTTCTGGCAGCTGCGCTCGGCGCTGGACCTGAACGCCCTGCCCGCGGCGCGGCGCGAGCGCGTGCTGCCCTTCATCCGCGCCTGGGTGGCGCCGGCCGCGGGCTTCGACGCCGCCACCGCCTTCCACGGCTACAGCCAGTTCGCGCGCCTGCGCGACGCCGCGGTGGCCGCCCTGGGGGCCGGGCCCGGCCGCTTCGACTACGTGCTGTCGCCGGTGTCGCCCAACGGCGGCTTCCCGGCCGAATGGGCGATGCCCAGCAACGACCCCGCGCGCGCCATGGCGCACATCGGCTTCACGCTGCCCTGCAACGCCAGCGAGCAGCCCGCGGTGGCCGTGCCCACGGGCCTGATGGCCGGCGGCGCGCCCACCGGCGTGCAGTTCGCCGGGGCGCGGCACGACGACATCGGCGTGCTGCGGCTGGCGCGCGCCTTCGAGCAGCTGCGCGGCCCCTTGCCCGCGTGGCCGACACCCCCGGGCTGAACGACCCACCCACCACCACAGGAGAGCGACATGGGACAGACGGTGAGCTTCACGCGCCCCGATGGGCAGGCCCTGCAGGGCTACCTGGCCGAGCCGGCCCGGGCGGCGGGTGCCCCGGGCCTGGTGGTCATCCAGGAGTGGTGGGGCCTGAACGACCAGATCCGCGGCGTGGCCGACCGCCTGGCCGCCGCCGGCTACCGCGCGCTGGTGCCCGACCTCTACCGCGGCAAGAGCACCGTCGAGGCCGAGGAGGCGCACCACCTGATGAGCCACCTCGACTTCGGCGACGCCGCCACGCAGGACGTGCGTGGCGCGGTGCAGTTCCTGAAGGCCGGCGGCTCGGCCAAGGTCGGCGTCACGGGCTTCTGCATGGGGGGCGCGCTCACCATCCTGGCGGCCGTGCACGTGCGCGAGATCGACGCCGCCGTGCCCTGGTACGGCCTGCCGCCGCTGCAGGCCGTGGACGCCGCTGCCATCACCGCGCCGCTGCTGGGCCACTGGGCCGTGCGCGACGAGTTCTTCAAGATCGCCGACGTCGACGCGCTGGAGGCGCGGCTGCGAGAGGCCGGTCGCACGGTGGAGTTCCACCGCTACGACTGCAAGCACGCCTTCGCCAACGAGACGCAGACGCCGGGCCACGAGACGCTGCCCGCGCTCGGCTACGACGCCGCCGCCGCGGCGCTGGCCTGGCAGCGCACCGAGGCCTTCCTGGCCCGGCACCTGCGCTGAACCGGCTGGTCAGGCCGGCTGGCCGGCAGCCGGCGCCAGCCGCCGGCCAAGCTCGGTGGCGGCATCGAGGAAGGCCTCGTCCATCACGCGCCGCAGCAGGTCGTTGAGGTGTTGGCCTGCGGGCGAGCGCAGGAAGGCCGTGTAGTCGGCCAGCTGCGCGTCGCTGGCCTCGGCGTAGATCGCGGCCATCACCGGGCGCATCATCTGCTCGAAGGCTGGCCGAAGCTGCGGCAGCTGCTGCGCCAGCAGCGCGCGCGTGGCCTCCGGGGTGGGGCCCTCGCCGGGCGGCAGCATGCTGGCCAGCCCCTGGCGCACACCGGCCACGGTGTTCAGCGTCATCGACACCGTGGCGTCGACAGCGCCGCTGGCCTGCAGCAGCGCCTCGAGCCGGGCCCGCCGGTCGTCGGCCATGGCCTGCAAGCGCGCCTGGCCGTCGGCGATCACGGCGTCGGAGTCGCGGGGGTCGGCGGCGGCGGCCTCCTCCAGCCGCGTCATGCGCACGCCGGTGGGGGCGTCGTACCACTCGAACAGCGCCTTGACCTGCCGCGGATCGAGCGAATGCGCCACTCCGCGCAGCGCCACGCCGCGCAGCCGGTCGGCCGCGTAGGCGGCGCTGGCGGCGGCAGACAGGCGCTCGGCGTCGGCCGGCTCGGCGGCGCGGCCGCCCTGCGCCACCGCCTCCACCAGGCCCTGGCGCACCTGCGCCGCCACGCCGTCGAGCTGCGCCCACAGGCCGCTCTTGCGCAGCAGCCGCTCGGCGGTGCCGGGGTCGACCTGCGCCAGGGCCGACCCGGGCGCCAGCAGCAGCATCGCCAGCAGCGACACGGCAACGGCCCAGCGCGGCAGCTTCGGATTCATGACGCACTTCTCCCCGGTGAGTCCAGGCGGCCAGCATAGGGCCTGGGCCGTCACCGCGTCACGCTACATTCAGGGGCGATGGCTCACCCGGACATACGCGGCAACCCCTGCAGCAGCACCAGCGCCCGCGCGCGCGACGCGGCCGAGCGCGCCCTGCGGCTGATGATGGTGTTCGACGCGCCGCCGCTGGCCGACCTCGACGCCGCCATGGCCGCCGACCCCGGCTGGATGCTGCCGCACGTGATGAAGGCCGGCTTCCTGCTGAGCCTGACCGAGCCCGCGCTGCTGCGCGAGGCCGACACGCACCTGTCGCATGCCCGCGCGCTGGCGCGCGAGGCCACCCCGCGCGAGCGCAGCCATCTCGAGGCCGTGCAGCGCGTGCTCGAGGGTCGCTGGCGCGAAGCCCTGCGTCTTTGGGACGTCGTGCTCGTGGAGCATCCGCACGACGCGCTGGCGCTGCAGTGGGCGCAGCTCTGGGACTTCTACCGCGGCGACGCGCCGGCGCTGCGCCAGCGCCCGGCACGCGCCCTGCCGGAGTGGGACGAAGCCGACCCCCTGTACCCGGCGGTGCTGGCGCTGTGGGCCTTTGGCCTGGAGGAGTGCAACCTGCACCCGCAGGCCGAGGAAGCCGGCCGCCGCGCGCTGGCGCTGGACCCTGGCGTGCCATGGGCGGTGCACGCGGTGACGCACGTGATGGAGATGCAGGGCCGCTTCGAGGACGGCGCGGCCTGGCTGCGCCAGCACCAGGCCCACTGGGCCGAGGGCAACGGCCTGGCCTGCCACCTTTGGTGGCACAAGGCGCTGTTCCGTCTCGAGGCCATGGACCTTGCTGGCGCGCTGCGCCTGGTCGACGCCCACCTCAGCGGCGCGGCGCTGCAGATCACGCTCAACCGCGTCGATGCCGCCTCGCTGCTGTGGCGGCTGCAGCTGCTGGGCGAGGACGTCAGCGCCCACGGCCACGCGCTGGTGCAGGGCTGGCCCATGAACGACGACGAAGCCGGCCACTACGCCTTCAACGACGTGCACCGCGTGATGGCGCTGCTGCTGGCCGGCGAGCTGCCGCGTGCCGAGGCCTGGCTGGCCCGCTGCGCCGAGCGTGCGCTGCAGGCGGCCGACGCCAGCCGCGACAACCACGCGATGGCACGCGAGGTGGGCCTGCCGCTGATGCGTGGCCTGATCGCGATGGCGCACGGCGACGCCGACGGCGCGGTCGACCTCGTCGCGCCGGTGCGCGGGCAGGCGGCACGGTTCGGCGGCAGCCACGCGCAGCGCGACCTCATCGACCTCACGCTGCTGGCCGCCGCCGCCGATGGCGGCCGCCGCAGCCTGGGCCGTGCGCTGCTCAACGAGCGGACCATGGCCAAGCCGGCCTCGCCGCTGTCCCGCCACTGGGCAGCGCGTCTGGCGCTGCCCAGCCAGGCTCGCGCCTGAAGCGTCCACCGCGATGGGATCAAGCGCCGAAGACCAGCGCCAGGAGCGCCTGACGCTGCTGGAGGACGACATCGGCCGCAAGCTCGCCGAGAGTCAGGCCAGCGGCGAACTGCGCCTGGCGCGCAGCTGGGGCCGGCCGCTGGACCTGGGCGACGGCTACGACGAGACGCCGGCGGAGCTGCGCATGGGCATGAAGATTCTCAAAGACGCCGGTGTCGTGCCCGCCGAGGTGCAGCTCATGCGCGAGATCGAGGCGCTGCGCCAGTCGCTGGAAAGCGCGGGCGACGACAAGGCGGCGCGCGCCGGCCGGCAGCGGCTGTCGGATCTGCAGCAGGCGCTGGCGCTGCGCCTGGACAAGCTGCGCAGCAGCGGCAGCTGGTAGACCCCGCCCCCGAGCCTGCGCGCCGTGTCGGGGCTTGAAGCCGCCGATGCCGCGCCCCACCTGAGCCGATGGACTGGAGCACCGCGCCGCTGACGCTGGCCGTGCTGCTGCTGGCCGCGGCCAGCGTGGCGGGCTGGCTGGCGGGCCCCTCGCTGCTGGCGCACTGGCGCCGCGCCCGCGTGCGGCGGCAGCCGTTCCCGCCCGTGTGGCGCCGGGTACTGCGCGAGCACATGCCGGCCTTCGCGCGGCTGCCCGCCGACGTGCAGTGGCGCCTGAAGAAGCACGCGCAGGTGCTGCTGGCCGAGGTGCCCTTCATCGGCTGCGGCGGGCTGGTGGTCGACGACGAGGTGCGCGTGCTCGTGGCCGTGCAGGCCTCGCTGCTGCTGCTGGGCCGCGGCGACGGCGGCTTCGCGGGCCTCAGCCAGGTGCTGGTGTACCCCGGCGCCTTCGTGGTAGACCGCACCCGGGCGCAGGGCGACGGCACGCAGCGCGAGGAACGTCAGGTGCTGGCCGGCGAATCGTGGCAGCAGGGGCAGGTGGTGCTGTCGTGGCAGGACGTGCTCGACGGCGCCGCCCGGCCCGACGACGGGTGCAACGTCGTCATCCACGAATTCGCGCACCGGCTCGACCAGGCGCACGGCGCGGCCAATGGCGCGCCGTGGCTGCCGGGCGCCGCGCGCCGCCGCCCATGGGCCGACGTATTCAGCGCCGAATTCGAAGCCCTGCAACGCCGCGTCGCACGCGGCGAAGACGGTCTCATCGACGCTTATGGCGCCACCGATGCCGCCGAATTCTTCGCCGTCACCAGCGAACTGTTCTTCGAACGCCCGGCGGAGCTGGCCGCCGCGCACCCGGGCCTGCATGGGCAATTGCGCAGCTTCTACGGGGTCGACCCCCGCCATTGGCAGGGCGTGACGCCGCGGCTGGACATCGCACCGGGCCGCTGAACCGGCTTATGCCCGATTTGCCACATTAGGTTTCGCAATGCATCCGAATGCGCCTGAATTAAGCAGGCTGTGTTATGGTTCGCGCCGCCCGAAGAGGCGGACGGGATTTCACGGCATTCGCCGCAGACGTTCCGGAACCCTTCATGAGCAGCCGCCGCTGGGTATCGCACGACACCGCGGCCCAGGGAGTTCCAACCGACATTACGCCAAATGACCAAGAGCTACGCCCAGATCGTCAAGCAAATCAAGGCCCTGGAAGCCGAGGCCGAGAAGGCGCGCCGCACCGAGATCGACGGTGTCATCACGCGCATCCGCGAGGCCATCCAGTTCTACAACCTGAGCGCCGCCGACCTGGGCCTCACGGCCAAGGCCAAGACCGAGGGCGCCAAGGCCTTCCCGGCCAAGCGCAAGAAGCGCAAGGCCGCCGCGCCCAAGGCGCCGGCCGCCGCGAAGTACGCCGACGGCCAGGGCAACACCTGGGTCGGCCGCGGCAAGCGCCCGCAGTGGCTGCGCGACGCGCTGGCCGCGGGCAAGCAACTCTCGGAATTCGCGGTCAAGTAAGGCGCCAGCCGGCGCTCACGCGGTGGCCTGCGCCACCGCGTGAGCCCAGGCCTGCATGCGGCCAGCCGCCCAGGCCGGCGGCTGCTGCGGCTCGAAGCGCCGCTCGGCCTGCCACAGCGCCGCGAGTTCCGCGGTGCCGCTCCACACCCCCTTGGCCAACCCGGCCAGGAAGGCCGCGCCCAGCGCCGTGGTCTCGGTGACGCGCGGGCGCAGCACGGGCACGCCCAGCAGGTCGGCCTGGAACTGCATCAGCGCGTCGTTCACGCAGGCGCCGCCGTCCACCCGCAGTTCCCTCACCGGCAGTGCCGCGCCGCCTTCGGCCTGCATGGCCTGCAGCAGCACCGCGCTCTGGAACGCGATGCTCTCCACCGCCGCGCGCGCTATGTGCGCCACCGTGCTGCCGCGCGTCAGGCCCGTGATGGTGCCGCGCGCCTGCGCGTTCCAGTAGGGCGCGCCCAGGCCGGTGAAGGCCGGTACGAAGACCACGCCGCCGCTGTCGGGCACGCTGGCCGCCAGGGCCTCGACCTGCACGCTGCTCTCGATGGCCCCGAGGCCGTCGCGCAGCCACTGCACCACCGCGCCGCCGATGAACACGCTGCCTTCCAGCGCGTACTGTGGCGGGCCCGGCAGCGCCGCCGCGGCCGTGGTGACGAGGCCATGCGTGGACGCGTGCGCCTGCGGCCCCGTGTGCATGAGCATGAAGCAGCCCGTGCCATAGGTGTTCTTGGCCAGCCCGGCCTCGAAGCAGCCCTGGCCGAACAGCGCCGCCTGCTGGTCGCCGGCGATGCCGGCAATGGGCACGGCCGCGCCCAGCAGCGCGGCGTCGCTGTCGCCAAAGGCGTGGCTGCTCGGGTGCACCGCGGGCAGCACGGCGCGCGGGATGCCCAGCAGCGCCAGCAATTCGTCGCTCCAGGTGCCGCGGTGGATGTCGAACAGCATCGTGCGCGAGGCGTTGCTGGCGTCGGTGGCGTGTGCGCGGCCGCCCGTCAGCTGCCACAGCAGCCAGCTGTCGATGGTGCCGAAGGCCAGCTCGCCGGCCTCGGCCCGCGCGCGCGCGCCGGGCACGTGCTCGAGCAGCCAGGCCAGCTTGGTGGCCGAGAAGTACGCATCCACCACCAGGCCAGTGAGGGCGCGGATGCGCTCGGCGTGCCCGGCCTCGCGCAGCCGCGCGCACAGCGGCTCGGTGCGCCGGCACTGCCAGACGATGGCGCGGTGCAGCGGCTCGCCAGTGGCGCGGTCCCAGAGCACGGTGGTCTCGCGCTGGTTGGTGATGCCGATGGCGGCCAGCTCGCGCGCGTGCAGCCCGGCGCGGGCCAGCGCCTCCTGCGCGGTGGCCCGCTGCGTGCGCCAGATCTCGTGCGCGTCGTGCTCCACCCAGCCGGGCTGCGGGAAGTGCTGCGTGAACTCGCGCTGCGCGCTGGCCACCGGCGGGCCGCGCGCGTCGAACACGATGCTGCGCGAGCTGCTGGTGCCCTGGTCGAGGGCGAGGACGTACGGCATCGTTGGACTCCTGCCCGGTGTGCGTTCAAGCCTTGGGCTGCGCGTCGATCCAGGCGTCGATCTGGCGCCCCAGCACCGGCAGCGACAGCGCGCCCTGGTCGAGCACGGCGTTGTGGAAGCGGCGGATGTCGAAGCGGCTGCCCAGACGGGCGCGGGCACGGTCGCGCAGCTCCTCGATCCTGAGCTTGCCGATCACGTAGGCCAGCGCCTGCCCGGGCATCGAGGTGTAGCGGTCGACCTCGCTCTCGACGCAGCCGCGCTCCACGCCCGTCTGGTCGACCATGAAATCGACGGCCTGCTGGCGGGTCCAGCCCAGCCCTCGCTGAAGGCGGTGTAGCCGAAGCCGCTGCGACGGAAGGCCGGCAGCCCGGCCGGCTCCGGTGGCGCGCGCGATCTGCAGGTGGTGGCCGGGCACGGCCTCGTGGGCCACCAGCGTCTCCATGGCCCACTTGGGCTTCTTGCGGAACGACAGCACATCGGCGAAGAAGGTGCCGCCGCGGCTGCCGGCCAGCGCCGGGCCGTTGTAGTACTCGGCGCGCGCACCCATGTGTGCCGGCATGGGGCTCACGCCGTAGGGCGCGCGCGGCAGCTCGGCGAACAGCAGCGGCAGCTCGGCGTCCAGCCGCGTGGCGATCTCGCGGTAACCGGCCAGCAGCGCCTGCGGGCTGTCGTGGAAGAAGCGCGGGTCGGTGTTCATGAACTGCACGAACGCCGCCCAGTCGCCGGGAAACTTCGTCTCCACGCGCACGGCGTCCATCTCGGCGCGCAGCCGCTGCTGCGCCGGCACCACGTGGCGCACGATGGCCTCGCGCGCGGCGGCCTGCAGGCGCTCGCGATCGGCCGCCGGGATCTGCGGTGACAGCCGCCTGAACGGCGCGTAGTGCGGGTTGGCCTCGACCTCGACGGTGATCTGCCCGTCGATCTGCGCCAGCACGCGCTGCAGCACCTCGCGAGGGGGCACCCAGCCCGCCGCCAGGCCGCGCTGCAGGTTGGCGATCTCCTGGTCGATGCGGCGCGGGTAGGCCGCCATGCGCGCCAGCGTCTTCTCGACGAGTTCGGCGCGCGACACCGGGCTCACGGCCAGCAGGTCGGCGAACTGTGTGTGCGGGCCGCCCAGCGCACCCAACGTCATCGTGTGCCAGCCTGCGACGGCGGCGCGCTCGCGCGGGCGCTGCTGCTCCTCGATGAACAGCTCGCGCGAGATGCGGTCCTGCAGCAAGAGCGTGACGGGGTCGATGGCCTGTGCCTCGGCCAGGCGGCGGCGCACGGCCTCGTCGGCCTCGTCGGCCTCGTCGGCCTCGGTCTGGGCCTCGGGGCTGGCGTCGGTGAGGCGGTCGCCGAAACGGTGGTCGCCGCGGTAGGTGGCCCACTCGGGGAAGCGGCGCGTGTTGTCCTCGAAGCTGGCGGCGAACAGCGCGTGCAGCGCGCGCGCGGCGGGCCCGCGATCGGGCTCCTGGCGGTCGGCGGGCGCGGCCTGTGCGGCGGCAGGCGGCGGGCCGGCCAGCAGCGCCAGCACCAGCGCCGCCGCGGCACGGGCAGCGCCGACGGGTCGAGCATTCGGGATCTGGGGCATCGCTGGAGGCGCCGTTGTCGAGAGCGGCGCATTGTGGGCCGGTGACAGAATCGCGCCAGCCCGTACTGGCCCGGTGTCGACCCTTCGGTCGCGCACCCGGCCGCCTGCATGCAGCCTTCCCGCCACGCCCTCGCCACGGGCACCCTCTTCGCGCTGGCCGCCGGCCTGATGTGGGGCCTGGTGTTCATCGCCCCCACGCTGCTGGCCGAATATCCGCCAGCGCTGCTGGTGGTGGGCCGCTACCTGGCCTTCGGGTTGATTGCATTGCCACTGGGATGGCTGGCACGGCAGGCGCTGCGGGGGCTGTCGCGCGCCGACTGGATCGAGGCGCTCAAGCTCGCGGCCGTGGGCAACCTGCTGTACTACCTGTGCCTGGCGTCAGCCATCCAGATGGCAGGCGGTCCGCTGTCCACCATGATCATCGGGACCTTGCCGGTGGTGATCGCCATCGTCTCCAACCTGCGCCGCGGCGCGGCCGTGCGCGCCCGCGACGGGCGACTGCCCTGGGCGCAGCTGGCGCCGTCGCTGGCGCTCATCGCAGCCGGCATTGGCTTCGTCAACCAGGCCGAACTGGCGCGCATGCAGGCCGCCGGGGACGTCGACCTCGTACGCCATGGCCTGGGCGCGCTGCTGGCCGTGGCCGCGGTGGCCTGCTGGACCTGGTACCCCATCCGCAACGCCGACTGGCTGCGCACGCACGCTGACCGCTCGCCCAGCGCCTGGGCCACGGCGCAGGGCCTGGCGACGCTGCCGATGGCGGCTGCGGGCTACGCGCTGCTGTGGGGCTTCGACGCGGCCTTCGGCGGCGGGGTGCTGCAGATGCCCTTCGGCCCGCGCGCGTGGGAGTTCATCGGCCTCATGCTGGCCATCGGTCTGTTCGCCAGCTGGCTGGGCACCCTGTGCTGGAACGAGGCCAGCCAGCGCCTGCCGCCTGCGCTGGCTGGGCAGCTGATCGTCTTCGAGACGATGGCCGCGCTGGCCTACGCGCTGGCGCTGCGCGGCCAGACCCCGGCCCCGGGCGTGCTGGTCGGCGTGGTGCTGCTGGTGGCCGGCGTGCTGTGGGCGCTGCGCGTGAGGCCACGGGCGGCTTAGCGGGCCGAAGAACGAGCCAGCCGACACACGCCGCGCAAGACCGTGGCGGCCCGTTGCGACTCGCCGCCCCCTTGATGGCGGCGGCACGGGCGAGGCCCCTGGGGGCTGGCGGTGCCGCATGCCGGTACGCCCGGTGTCGCCGGACGCCACCGCAGCCCGCGCCGCTTGGTGGCCCGACCGGGCGCCCCGGAGACTGCGGCCGTCTGCGCTGCCAAGCCCGCAAGCGCACCACGTCCCAGCCCACCCAAGGATCCACCCCATGCATACGACCTCCCCTTTTCGACGCGTCCTGACCAGCCTGGCCGTCACGGCAGCCGCGACCGGCCTCACTGCCTGCGGCGGCGGCGGCGGCTCTTCCGATACTCACGAGCCCACGGCCCAGGTGCCGCGACTGGACGAGTCGAGCTGCCCCTACACGCTGCACGCCAGCCAGAAGTCCGGCAGCGGCGTGCGCTGCGGTGTGCTCGTCGTGGCGCAGAACCGAAGCAACCCGTCGGGGCCGACCGTGCGAATCCCGTTCGCGGTCTTCAAGCCTGCCACGGCCGGGACGCTGCCGCCGGTGGTGTACCTGACCGGCGGCCCCGGCGAGACCTGGAATGACAGTCTGGCCGACGTGCAGGCGGGCAGCAGCCCGGGCTTCGGCGGCGGCGCCAAGCTGCCGCGCGACGAAGTCGTGCTTGAGCAGCGCGGGTTCATCACCACCACGCCCTCGCTCGCGTGCCCCGCGGTCTCACCGTGGGGTCCGGAGATGTTCCGCAATGCGGCCGCGGCCCTGCTTGCTGCCCTGCCCGGCCTCAAGTCGTGCGCCGACGGGCTGGTCGCCCAGGGCGTGCAGCCGCGCAACTTCACGACCGACGACCTGGCCGCCGACGTGGAAGACCTGCGCCGACTGCTCGGCTACGGCAAGGTGGTGCTGAACGGGGTGTCCTTCGGCACCAGCTGGGCGCTGGCGGTCGCGCGCAACCACGGCGCCGGCGTGGAGGCGATGGTGCTCGACTCGGTGGTCTCGCCCGCCGTGTTCCCCGGCCGCACGACGGCGGAGGGCACGGACAAGGCCTTCTCGGCGGTGGCCGCAGCGTGCGCAGCGCAGCCGGCCTGCGCAGCGGCCTACCCGGACCTCGACAGCCGCGTCTCGGCGCTGCTGGCCAGCGTGAACGCCAACCCCCTGCCCTGGGCGCGCGGGCCCGGCGGCGAATTCAATGCCGCGGTGCTCATGGGTGCGCTGTTCACGGTGGCGCAGTTCACGCCGCAGTCGTTTCCGGCCGCGGTGGCCACGTTCGAGGGCCTGATCGACAACGGGGTGTCGCCGAACACGCTTCCGGCCGGGCAGCAGGATGAGCTCGCCAACCTTGCCCGCGCTGTGGACTCGTCCATCGCACCCGCCGCCGGCCAGCTGTGGTCGATCGTCTGCGCCGACAACGCCACCACGACGCAGGCCGAGTTCGCGGCGTCAGCGCAACTCGTGCGGCCCGCGATGCGGCCGTTCTTCGCGGCGTGGAACGAGACGTTCTACTCGGTCTGCCAGAGCTGGCCGTCCCGCAGGGATCTGCCGGCGAGCGCCTACCAGCCGCTGAACAGCCCCGTGAAGACCTTGATCCTGTCCGGCGCGCTCGATCCCTCGACGCCGCCGTCCTGGGCGCAGCAGGTGGCCTCTGCGCTGCCCAACCGCACGCTGGTGAGCTTCCCGGCGCGGGCGCACTCGGTGCAGGGGGCCAGCACCTGTGCGCGCACCCTCGTCTCGGCCTTCCTTGCCGGCCAGCCCGTGGACCCATCCTGCGCCGCCGCCGAGACCCTTTCCTTCGAGTGAACAGAGATCACGATGCGACACCTCCTCAAGACGATCCTCGCGCTGACCACGGCGGCACTGCTCGGCGCCTGCGCCACCGAGCCGGCAACACCGGTGCCCGTTGGTGCCCTGCGGATGGAGGCCAAGGACATCCGCGCCCTGCTCGGCCGGCCGATCCGGCTGGACAACGGCGTGCGCGGCGGCCTGACCTACCGCTTTGCACCCGACGGGACGGTCGAGTACGGGATGCGCCTGCTCGCGATGCGCAGGGCGGGCACCTGGCGCGCCGACGACAAGGGGCTGTGCGTCCGCTTGGAGAATGACCCGTGGATATGCGGCCACTTCTACCGCCTGGGCAGCGACCGCTTCTACTTCGACGTGCCGCAGTACGGGCGGGACTACAACACCTTGACCATCCGAGACTAGGTGCCGGCTCGAAATGCATGCGTTGCCGCCCGCAAAGCCGGGGATGCGGGCCTGCGGCGGCTCGTAAACTTCCCGCGGTGTCGACAACCGCCTCCGCGCACCCTTCCGCCAAGATCAAGCCCAAGCCGGCACGCGGCGGCATCCGGGCCGCTGCTGCTGCCTTGATCGCCGTGCTGCTCGCGGCCGCCGTGGCCGGGGCGCATCAGGACGCGGCTGCGCAACAGCCACAGTCACAGCCACAGCCGCAACCGCACCACCCCGAGCCCCAGCCGCAACCCGCGGCCGCGCGCCCCAAGGTGGCGTTGGTGCTCTCGGGCGGCGGCGCGCGCGGGCTGGCCCACATCGGCGTGCTGCGCGTGCTCGAGGAGTTGCGCGTGCCGGTGGACATCGTCGTCGGCACCAGCTTCGGCGCCATCATCGGCGGCGCTTACGCCGGCGGTGCCGACGTGGCCGAGCTCGAGCGACTCGTGCTGGCCACGAACTGGGGCCGCGTGCTGCAGGACCGGCCGCAGCGCGATACCTTGAGCGTGCGCCGGCGCGAGGACGACACACTGGTGTCCTCGCGGCTCGAGCTCGGGATCGGCCGCGACGGGATTGCGCTGCCCCAAGGCGCCTTCGCCAGCGGCGCCGTGGAGCGACTGCTGCGTCAGCTGACGCCGACGGTGTCGCTGCGCGAGGTGCGCCAGCTGCCGCTGGTGTACCGCGCAGTGGCCACCGACATGCTCAACGGCGAGATGGTGATCCCGGTGGACGTGCCGCTGTTCACCGCCATGCGCGCCTCGATGGCGGTACCGGGCGCCTTTGCGCCGATCACCGTCGACGGCCGCCCTCTGGGTGACGGCGGACTGGTGCGCAATCTGCCCGTCGACCTGGCGCGCGAACTCGGCGCGGAGGTGGTGATCGCTGTCAACGTGGGCACGCCCCTCGGCGGCCCCAAGGTGCTGACAAGCGCTTTCGGCATGGCGCAGCAGATGATCGGCATCCTGACCGAACAGAACGTGCAGCGCTCGCTGCGCGAGTTGACGTCGCGTGACGTGCTCGTCACTCCCGATCTGGGCAACGCGGACTTCCTGTCCTTCGACCGCGCCGGCCCCAACATCGAGGCCGGCGCCGCGGCAGCACGCGCCCAGTCGCACCGGCTCCAGCAGTGGTCGGTGACCGCCGAGGCCTGGGCCGAGCACCAGCGCCGCCGGACGCAGCTTCACGCGACGCTTGCCAGCAGCCCGCCCACCGCGGCGGCCGTGCGCGTGCAGGCTCTTGACCGAACCGGCAGGCCGCTGCCGGCACCGATCGACCCGCGTCTGGCCACCGGGCAGCCGGTCACGCCGGGCGCGCTCAGCGACGCGGCCGAGCACGTGACGCGAGAGTTCGGCGCTGAGCGTGTCGAGGCCGTGCTGGTGGGCGAGGGGGCCTCGCGCGAGGTGATCCTGCTGCCGATCTCGTCGGCGCTGAGCAGCGGGCGACTGCGGCTCGGGATCGACATGTCCACCGACTTTTCGCGCAGCAGCGAGTTCACGTTGTCGGGCCTGTACACGCTGGGCGGACGCCATTCCGCCGGTGGCGAGTGGCGCACGCTGCTGCGGGCCGGGGCCGCGAACGAGGTGCAGACCGAGTGGTACCGGCCGCTGGCCGCGGGCTCGCACTGGTTCGTCACGGCGCGCACCGGCTACCGGGGAGAGGACGTCACGCTTTACGACGAAGCGCTTCGGGCGGCGGTCGTGGTCCGCTCGGCCAGCGCATTCGCATCCTTGGCGCTTGGACGCCAGCTGTTGGACAGCGGTCAAGTGCAACTGGGCGTCAAGCACCGTCGGCTGCGGCTGCGAATCGCGATCCCGGACCTCGGGGAAGTCTCACCCATCCGCGACTACTCCTGGTTCGGCAACTTCAGCCTCGACACACTGGATTCGCTCGGCTTCCCGACCCGGGGCCACCTGTTCTCGGTTGCCGGCGAGCGCTACGGCCCCGGCCAGCTCGACCTGCGCGTCGAAGGCCTTCTTGCAGTCAGTCGCGGCCCCTGGGCCGGCCACGTCTACGCGGTGAGCCAGCGTTCCTCGCTCAGCCTCACAGTGCCGTTGGCACTGGGCGGGTTTCTGAGGATGTCGGGGGCGGTGCAGGATTCCCTGGTCGGCGAGCGGCTCGCTTTCAGCCGGGCGGTGCTGGCGCGGCAGGTCTCGACACTGCCCGCCACGCTGGGGGGAGCGATCCGCGTCGGCCTGTCGCTGGAAGCGGCACAGGTGCGCGAGAACCCCGCCGAAACACCGGCAGCCAGCCCGCTGCGCAGGGCAGGCTCCGTCTTCACCGTGCTCGAAACCCGATTCGGGCCCGTGTACCTGGGCTTCGGCCACACCCGGCAGGTGGGCAGTTCGGCCTATCTCTTCCTGGGCTCGGTGCTGCTGCCCGCCGGCATCGTGCGCTGATCGGTGCGCCGACGCATCGCCGTGAAGGCGCTGAGCTCGAACGAGCGCATGCCGACGATCAGCGTGTAGCCGTCGCAGGCCACAGTCGGGTCGCGCTGGTCGTCCTGCTGCCGCTGCACGAAGGCCCCAGCCAGCTGGCCGACACGCTGAGCGAGCTCTGACGCGCCGGCCGCCGACAGCTGCCCATGCACGGTGACCAGCGCCTCGCCGCGGCCGTCGAAGCCGGCGTCGAAGAACTCGTCCACCACGTGCCGGCGCAGGAAGGCGATCACCGGCCCCTCGCGGCGCCAGTGGAACGACCGGCCCACCGCCAGCCGGTAGCGGTTGCCCACGCGCAACTCGATCAGTCCGAGCCGGTCGAGCCGCGTCAGCGCGGCCACCGCCTGGGCCGGCGTCAGCTCGTAGGCGCCCAGCATCTGCTCCACGCTCCACTGCGACAGGCAGCAGATCGCCACCAGCAGCAGCCGAGGGTCGGCCACCAGCGCGCGCTCCTGCTCGAGCGTCAGGCGGGCAAGCTCGGGCGCGGACCGGGCGGCGCGCGCCAGCAGCTCCTCGAACGGGGTGCCGACGGCGTCACTGACCTGCGCCAGCCGCGACAGCGGCATGTCCTGCTCGCCGAACATGCGCTTGACGCTCGACTCGCTCATGCCGATGCGCTGCGCCAGCTCGCGGTAGGTCAGACCCTTGGCCTTCATGTCGGCGCGCAACACCTCGAAAAGCCTGGCGGCCGAGCTCATCGCAGTCGTCTCCCTCGATTCCTTGGGGTGCCGATGATGCCAAAGCGCCCCCGCCTCACCAGGCAAGGGCCGGCAGGCCAGCCGGGCCGATCGCCGTCCTCGCTCTCAGAGCCTGAGAAGCATTCGGTCGCCACAGGCACAGCGGTCGACGCTCGACGGGATGCGGTGGCCTGTGATGGGCAGGCCCGCTTGCGAGGTTGAGGT
>JBILSW010000297.1:0-4612 GCA_044371895.1 Rubrivivax sp. | reverse complement strand
CTGGGCGGCTTGCTCGGCAGCGCCGGCGGTGCCGGGGCCGGCGGCCCCAACCTGGGCGGCCTGCTCGGCGGGATGCTGGGCAGGCGCTGAAGCGACTCCCGCCCGAGCACCCCCAAGCGGCCGCCGCAGGCGCTACGGGGGTGGTCCCTCTTCCTTGCCGAAGTCGCGCGGAATGCGCGCCCAGGCCGCGGCCACGAAGCCCGGCAGCGTGGCCACGCAGCACCACGCGAAGAAGGCCGTGTAGCCCAGCTGCTCCTGCAGCCAGCCGGCGGCCATGCCCGGCAGCATCATGCCCAGGGCCATGAAGCCGGTGCACAGCGCGTAGTGCGCCGTCTTGTGCGGGCTGGCGCCATCGGGCCCGCCGGCCACCCACAGCATGAACACCATGTAGGCTGTGAAGCCGAAGCCGTAGCCGAACTGCTCCACCGCCAGCGTCGCCGCGACGACGGCAAAGCCCTCGGGCTGCACCCAGGCCAGCCACACGTACAGCAGGTTCGGCGCGTTCATCGCCAGCAGCAGCACCGGCAGCAGCCGGCCCAGGCCGGCGCGCGAGATGGCCCAGCCGCCCAGCAGCCCGCCCAGCGTGAGCGCGGCCACGCCCACGGTGCCGTAGGCCAGGCCAACGTCCTGCGTGGTGAAGCCCAGGCCGCCGTCGGCGCGTGCGTCCAGCAGGAACGGCGCCACCAGCTTGAGCAGCTGCGCCTCGCCCAGCCGGTACACCAGCAGGAAGACGAGCACGCGCACGATGTCCTGGCGCGCGAAGAAGCTGCGGAACACCGCGACGAAGCCGCGCCAGAACTCGCCCGTGCGCGGCGCCGGGCCGTCCTCGGCCGGCCGCGGCAGCGCCCAGGCGTGCCAGGCCGCGAGGGCGACGAAGAGCCCGGCCAGCAGCGCGAACACCGCCTGCCAGCCGGCCACCGGGCCGCCATGGTGCTCGGCCCACCAGCCGGCCAGCCACACCAGCCCGCCCTGGCCACCCAGCATCGACAGCCGGTAGAACGTGCTGCGCACGCCCACGAAGGCGGCCTGCCGGCGGCGGTCCAGCGCCAGGATGTAGAAGCCGTCGGCCGCGATGTCGTGCGTGGCGCTGGCGAAGGCCAGCAGCCAGAACATCACCAGCGTCCACTGCAGGAAGCCCGGCACCGGCACCGCCAGCGCCACGCCGGCAAAGGCCGCGCCCACGCCCAGCTGAAGCCCCACGATCCACAGGCGCTTCTTGCCCAGCAGGTCCACCAGCGGGCTCCACAGCGGCTTGATCACCCAGGGCAGGTACAGCCAGCTCGTCACCAGCGCGATCTGCGCGTTGGACACGCCGAGGTTCTTGTACATCACCACGGCCAGCGTCATGACCGCCACGTAGGGCAGGCCCTGGCCGAGGTAGAGCGTGGGGATCCAGCGCCAGGGCGACGGTGACATGGCGCGATGTTCCCACGCGGCGCTGCAGGCGCGGCCTGCGCAAGTTCATGTCGCCTTGGCGCAAAGGCGCAGGTTATTCCGGATGGGCGGCACCTCGCGGCTGAGCCGACACTGCAGGAAATCCCTGGCACTGCCGTACAGCCCGCCGATGCCGGGCCGCGCCGTCGCCACCGACAACGCCACACACAGAACCCCACAGAGGAGCCCCTTCCATGGCTTTCAAGCTCACCACCCTGGCCACCGGCCTGGCCCTGGCCGGCCTGGCCGGCGCCGCGGTCGCACAGACGCCGCCCGCCCCCGAGCGCATCACCATCACCGGCTCCAGCATCAAGCGCATCGCCACCGAGGGCGCGCTGCCGCTGCAGGTGATCACGCGCGCCGACCTCGACAAGCAGGGCATCGTCAACGCCGAGCAGCTGATCGCCACGCTCACTTTCAACGGCAACGGTCTGGACAACCTGGCCAGCAACGCCGATGTCGTCTCGGGCCAGGCGCGCGGCAACAACGGCGCCAGCAGCGCCAACCTGCGCAGCCAGGGCGCGAGCTCGACGCTGATCCTGCTCAACGGCCGCCGCGTCGCGGCGCACGGCCTGAACGGCGGCATCGTCGACCTCAACCAGATCCCCATGGCCGCCGTCGAGCGCGTGGAGATCCTCAAGGACGGCGCCTCGTCGGTGTACGGCACCGACGCCGTGGGCGGCGTCATCAACTTCATCCTGCGCAACAACTTCCAGGGCCTGCGCGCCGCGGCCAGCACCGACATCACCGAGGCCGGCGGCGGCAACATCCACCGGGCCACGCTGGCAGGCGGCTTCGGCAACCTCGACACAGACGGCTTCAACGTCGTGGCCACGCTGTCGGTGGCCGACGCCAAAGTGCTCAACGGCCGCGATCGCGACTTCGTCAACAGCTTCCAGCCCACGCGCGGCCTGAGCCCCGACACGCGCGGCGCGCCGTTCGCGACGCTGTTCACGGTCACCAACACGGCGCGCAACGCGCTGTCGTGCATCGCGGGGGTGAACTGCCCCACCACCGGCACCATCAACAACGGCACCGCGCCCATCCTCGGCGGCGTTCAGACCAACGGCATCAACGTGCTCGACGTTCCGGGCGGCCTGGGCTGCGCCAGCCAGCCCGCCATGGGCCCCTACCAAGAGGTGCTGTGGAGCGCCGGTGCCGGCGCGCGCTTTGGTTGCGCCTGGGACACCGGCAAGAGCGCCGTCATCCAACAGCCCGTGAAGAACACCAACCTGGTGACGCGCGGCACGCTCAAGCTGGGCAGCAATCACACCCTGATCGGCGAGGTGCTGCTGGGCAAGTCGGAGTCGGCCAAGCGATTCTCGGAGAACCAGATCACCAGCGGCGCCATCACGGCCAACGTCACGCTGACCAACGGCACCGTCGTGCCCAGCCCCTTCCGCGATCTGGTCTACCCCAGCACCGGCGCCGGCTATGACCGCGTGTTCAACGCGCTCGTCGCGGCCTTCCCCGAGCTCGAAGCCAACCGCGGCGGTGGCATGGCCTTCCGCTGGCGCTGCATTGACTGCGGCCAGCGCGAGATCGAGACCGAGACCGACACCAGCCGCTACCTGCTGGGCCTGGAGGGCGCGCTGCCCTTCGGCGGCTGGGAGTACCGCACGGCGTTCTCGCAGGCCAAGAGCGAGAGCAAGAGCATGCTGGGCGGCGGCTACCACTACATGGAAGGCTTCGCCAACCTGATCAAGACTGGGGTGCTCAACCCCTTCCTGCTGGCCGGCGAGTCGCAGACCCCGGCCGCGAAGGCGGCGCTGGAGGCCGTGTCGGCGCGCGGCGTCACGCTGTACGGCGGCGAGTACACCACCACGCAGACCGACTTCGTGGCCACCGGCCCCGTGTTCAAGCTGCCGGCCGGCGAGGCCATGGCCGCCGTGGGCGTGGACCTGCGCACCGAGAAGTACGCCTTCCGCGGCAACAACGACGCTGGCTTCAGCAGCATCAGCAACTGGGTGTTCAACGCCCCGTTCGACAACATCAACGCGTTGGGCGGGGTCAAGCGCGACATCAACGCCGTGTTCGGCGAGCTCTCGCTGCCGCTGCTGAAGTCGCTGGAGGTCACGCTGTCGGTGCGACACGACAAGTACGACGACTTCGGCGACACCACCAACCCCAAGGTGTCGCTGCGCTTCCAGCCGTTGGACAGCCTGGCCGTGCGGGCGGCCTACAGCACGGGCTTCCGCGTGCCCACCTTCAACCAGATGTACAACGGCCGCACCGAGAGTCCGTACACCGGTGCCGGCGTGCCGGACCCCCTGACCTGCGCGGCGCGCGTGGTGAGCACCACGCCGGGCTGCTCGGCGATCACCTTCAGCACCTTCTTCGGTGGCGTGCGCAACCTGCAGCCCGAAGAGTCGAAGATGGCCAACATCGGCCTGCTGTGGCAGCCCACGGCCAACCTGAGAGCCACGCTGGACCTGTGGGACATCGTGCGCGACGGCACCATCCAGGCGCTGGGCATCACGGGCGCCAACGGCTACATCCGCAACTTCGAGCTCTTCCAGAACCGCTTCATCCGCAACACCGACGGCGCCATCACGCAAATCGACACAAGCTGGATCAACGCAGGCGAGACCGAGACGCGCGGCCTGGAGCTGAGCCTGCGCGGCGCCTTCGACGCCGTGGGCGCGCGCTTCACGGCGGGGCTCGACGTGTCCTACCTGCTCAAGAAGCGCTCGCGCCTGGTGAGCGGCCAGCCCTTCGGTGCCAGCGAGGTGGGCGTGTTCACGCGCTCCAGTGACCTCGGCATCCGCTGGAAGCACAACGCCTTCGTCACCTACGCGCGCGGAGACTGGAGCGCCACGCTGCGCCAGCGCTACAGCGGCAAGTACGCGGGCTACGTGCCGCCGGGTATTGCCAACGGAACCTACCTCGCCGCCGCCACCGAGTGGGATCCCGTGGTCAAGCCGTACACGCTGTACGACCTGGGCCTGAGCTTCAGCGGCATCAAGAACCTCACCATCAACGCCGGCATCAAGAACCTGCTCGACAAGGACCCGCCGTTCGCCAACAGCTACGACACGAACACCGGCGCCGGCAGCAGCTGGGAGCCGCGCGTGGCCGATCCGCGCGGGCGCTCGTTCCAATTGGGCCTGGAGTACCGGTTCTTCTGATGGCGCTGGCCGAAGCGGGGAGCCAGGCCACCCCCCCCCAGACCCTAGAA
>JBILSW010000294.1:0-4634 GCA_044371895.1 Rubrivivax sp. | reverse complement strand
GCCGGCGCCGTGCCGGTGGACCTGGCCGGCTCGGGCGCCGACTTCGCCGTGGGCTGCGGCTACAAGTACCTCAACGGCGGCCCCGGCGCGCCAGCCTTCGTGTGGGCACACCCGCGCCACGTCGGGCGCTTCTGGCAGCCGCTGGCGGGCTGGATCGGGCACGCCGCGCCCTTCGAGTTCACCCCCGGCTACCGGCCGGCGCAGGGCATCGCGCGCTACCAGTGCGGCACGCCGGCGGTGCTGAGCCTGGCGGCGCTGGAGTGCGGCGTCGACACCGTGCTGGCCGCCGAGCCGCTGGGCGGCATGGCCGCGCTGCGCGCCAAGAGCCTGGCGCTGACGCGGCTGTTCGCCGAGCGCGTGCAGGCCACCTGCCCCGGCCTGGCCCTGGCATCGCCCGCCGCCGACGCCGAGCGCGGCAGCCAGGTCTGCCTCAGCCACCCCGACATCGGCTACGCGGTGGTGCAGGCGCTCATCGCGCGCGGCGTGATCGGCGACTTCCGCGCCCCGGACGTGCTGCGCTTCGGCTTCACGCCGCTGTACCTGCGCCACGTGGACGCCTACGACGCCGCCGAGCACCTGCGCCAGGTGCTCGAGCGCGGGGAATGGCGCCGCCTCGAGTTCAACCAGCGCCGTGCGGTGACCTGATGAGCGGCTGCCCCGTCCACCCCACCGACGCGGCGTCCGTCGACGGCGCCGAGCTCGACTTCGCCGGCACCATGAGCTACGGCGACTACCTGCACCTCGACGCCGTGCTCGTCGCCCAGCACCCGCTGAGCGGCGCGCACGACGAGATGCTGTTCATCGTGCAGCACCAGACCAGCGAACTGTGGATGAAGCTGATGCTGCACGAGCTGGCCGCGGCCACCGCCGCCGTGGAGGCCGACGACCTGCCCAGCGCCTTCAAGATGCTGGCGCGGGTCAGCCGCATCATGGAGCAGCTGGTGCACGCCTGGGACGTGCTGGCCACGATGACGCCGCCCGAGTACAGCGCGATGCGCGCGTCGCTGGCCAAGAGCAGCGGCTTCCAGAGCTGGCAGTACCGCTGCATCGAGTTCCGGCTGGGCAACAAGAACGCCGCGATGCGCCGCCCGCACGCCCACCGGCCCGACCTGCTGGCCGTGGTGGACGCCGCGTACAGCGCGCCCAGCCTGTACGACGAGAGCCTGCGCCTGCTGGCCCGCCGCGGCCTGCCTGTGCCGGCCAGCCACGTGCAGCGCGACTGGACGCAGCCCTACGCCGAGAGCCCAGAGGTCGAGGCGGCCTGGCTGCGCGTGTACCGCGCGCCGCGCGAGCACTGGGACCTGTACCAGCTCGGCGAGGAGCTCACCGACCTGGAGGACGCTTTCCGCCTGTGGCGCTTCCGCCACCTGACGACGGTGGAGCGCGTGATTGGCTTCAAGCGCGGCACCGGCGGCACCGGCGGCGTGAGCTACCTGCGCAAGATGCTCGACGTGGTGCTGTTCCCCGAGATCTGGCGGCTGCGCACCGACCTCTGAACGCCCCGGGGACCGGCTCCTAGAATCTGGCGCCATCCTGCCTGCCGCCGAGGACGCCCCAAGATGGACACCCGCACCTCCCCGATCCGCCTGCGCATCGCCCACCTTCGCGAGGCCATGGCCGAGGCCGGCGTGCACGCCGTGCTGGTGCCCAGCGCCGACCCGCACCTCAGCGAATACCTGCCCGAACGCTGGCAGGCGCGCGAGTGGCTGTCGGGCTTCACCGGCAGCATGGGCACGCTGGTGGTGGCGGCCGACACGGCGGTGCTGTTCGCCGACAGCCGCTACTGGACGCAGGCCGAGGCCGAGCTCGCCGGCACCGGCATCGCGCTCGAGAAGGTCGCCACCGGCGCGGCGCTGAACCACGTCGACTGGCTGGCGCGCCAGGTGCCGCCCGGCGCCACGGTGGCGGTGGACGGCCAGGTGCTGGGCCTGGGCCTGCACGCCGCGCTGCGCGCCGCGCTCGACAAGGCCGGCGTGCAGCTGCGCACCGACCTGGACGTCGTCGACCGCATCTGGTGCGGGCGCGCTGCGCTGCCGCCGCAGCCCGTGTACGAACACCAGCCGCCGCACGCCACCGTGCCGCGCGCCGCCCGCCTGGCCGCCGTGCACGAGGCGCTGCGCGCCCACGGCGCCACGCACCACCTCGTCAGCACGGTCGACGACCTGGCCTGGATCACCAACCTGCGCGGCAGCGACGTCAGTTACAACCCGGTGTTCCTGGGCCACCTGCTGCTCGACGCCACGGGCGCCGCGCTGCGCGGCACGCTGTTCATCGGCGAGGGCAAGGTGGCCCCCGCGCTGGCCGCGGCCCTGGTCGCCGACGGCATCGCGCTGGCGCCCTACCCCGACGCCGCCGCCGCGCTGGCCGCGCTGCCCTCGGGCGGGACCCTGCTGGTCGACCCCAAGCGCGTGACGCTGGGCCTGCGCCAGGCCGTGGCCGCGGGCGTGGCCGTCAAGGAGGCCATCAACCCCAGCACGCTGCTGAAGAGCCGCAAGAGCGCCGCCGAGGCCGCCCACGTGCGCGAGGCCATGATCGAGGACGGCGTGGCCATGTGCGCGTTCTACGCCTGGTTCGAGGCCGCGCTGGCCCGCGGCGAGCGCCTCACCGAGCTCACCGTCGACGAACGCCTGAGCGCCGAGCGCGCCCGCCGGCCCGGCTTCAAGGGCCTGAGCTTCCCGGTGATCGCCGGTTTCAACGCCAACGGCGCCATGCCACACTACCGCGCCACGCCCGAGCACCACGCCGTCATCGAGGGCGACGGCCTGCTGCTCATCGACAGCGGCGGCCAGTACCTGGGCGGCACCACCGACATCACGCGCGTGTGGCCCATCGGCACCGTCAGCGCGGCGATGAAGCGCGACTACACCCTGGTGCTCAAGGGCACGATGCAGCTGAGCCGGGCGCGCTTCCCGCGCGGCACGCCGAGCCCGATGCTGGACAGCCTGGCGCGCGCGCCGCTGTGGGCCGAGGGCATCGAGTTCGGCCACGGCACGGGCCACGGCGTTGGCTACTTCCTGGCCGTGCACGAGGGGCCGCAGAGCATCAGCAAGGCCGTGCCCATGCCCGAGATGGCCATGGAGCCGGGCATGATCACCAGCATCGAGCCTGGCGTGTACCGGCCGGGCCAGTGGGGCGTGCGCATCGAGAACCTGGTCCTCAACGTGCCCGCGGCCACGCCCGAGGGCGCCACATTCGCCGAGTTCCTTGATTTCGAGACGCTCACGCTGTGTCCCATCGACACGCGCTGCATCGACCGGGCGCTGCTGCGCGCCGACGAACTGGCTTGGCTGAACGCCTACCACGCCACCGTGCGCGAGCGCCTGGCGCCGCGCCTGGCTGCGCCCGAGCATGCCGCGTCGCGGGCCTGGCTGATCGAGCGCACGCAGCCGATCTGAACCCGCCTGCGGCCGTGCACCGCTTCGCGCTCGGCATCGACCTGGGCGGCACCAAGATTGAGGCCCAGCTGCTGGGCCCCGACGGCGCGCCCGCGTGGCGCGACCGCCGCCCCACGCCGCAGGGCGACTACGCCGGCACGCTGGCCGCCATCGCCACGCAAGTGGCCGATGCGCGCCGCGCGCTGGCCTCGCTCGCCCCGGGCGAGCGGTTCAGCATCGGCGCCGGCACGCCCGGCACGGCAGGTACCGGCGGGCTGATGAAGAACTGCAACTCCACCTGCCTGAACGGCCGGCCGCTGCAGGCCGACCTGCAGGCGCTGCTGGGCCAGCCCGTGGCCCTGGCCAACGACGCCAACTGCCTGGCGCTGTCGGAGGCCACCGACGGCGCCGGGGCCGGCGCGCCGGTGGTGTTCGCGGTGATCCTGGGCACCGGGGTCGGCGCGGGCATCGCGGTGCACGGCCGCGTGCTGCAGGGTGCCAACGGGTTGGCCGGGGAGTGGGGCCACAACCCGCTGCCCTGGGCCACCGGCGAAGATCCTGTCTGGCCCTGCTATTGTGGCCAGCGCGGCTGCATCGAGACGCTGCTGGCCGGGCCGGCCCTGGCGCGCGACCACGCGCTCGCGGGCGGCGGCGCGGGTCTCACCGCGGTTCAGGTGGCCGATGCCGCTGCCGCGGGCGACGTGGCCGCACGGACCACGCTTGAGCGCCACGCCCGGCGGCTGGCGCGCGCGCTGGCCGGCGTGATCAACCTGCTGGACCCCGACGTCATCGTGCTCGGAGGGGGCTTGTCGCAACTGGCAGGCCTGCCCGACCGGGTGACGGCCCAGTGGCACCGCTGGGTCTTCGGCGCCACGGCCACCGAACCGGTGCGCACCAGGCTGCGGCCAAGCCAGCACGGCGACGCCTCGGGCGTGCGAGGCGCTGCCTGGCTGGGCCGCCAGGCCCAGACCTGAAGCCGCGTCAACCGCGGCCGTGCTTGGCGATCAGCGCCTTAGCACTGGACAGCAGCTGCGCGCCCTTGAAGCCGCGCTTGTCCATGTCGGCCACCCACTCGTCGTCGATGGCGGCGGAGCGCTTGATGAAGTCCTCCGTTTCCGCCCGCGTGAAGGTATGGATGGTGTTGCCGCGGTCGGTGGCCGACTTGCGGCCGATGGGATCGTTGCCCTGCTGCGTGCGGCCCAGGAAGGCCGAGGCAGACATGCCGGAATTGGCGTCGATCACGCGCTTCAGGTCGGCCGA
>JBILSW010000293.1:0-4648 GCA_044371895.1 Rubrivivax sp. | reverse complement strand
CACGGTCGAGCACGCCGCCGTGGCCAGGCAACAGGCGGCTGCTGTCCTTGGCGCCGGCCGCGCGCTTGACCAGCGACTCGATCAGGTCGCCCAGCACGCTCAGAGCGCACAGCGCGAGCAGGGCAGCCACGAGGCCGGCCAGCCCCGCGTGCTGCCACAGCCGGGTGTACAGGCTTGCGGTGTCGACGGCGAAGTGGCGATCGATGCCGATCCACAGGGCCGACAGGGCCAGCACGCCGGCCATGCCCGACCACACGCCCTCCCAGCTCTTGCCGGGGCTGATCGCCGGCGCCAGCTTGCGGCGCCCGAAGGCCCGGCCGCCGAAGTAGGCCGCGACGTCGGCCATCCAGACCAGCGCCAGCACCGACAGCAGGAAGTTGATGCCGGTGGCGCGCGCCTGCGTCAGCGCCAGCCAGGCCGACCACAGCATCAGCACGCCCAGCAGCCAGCGTCCCAGGCGGGGCAGCCGCGGCCAGGCGCCGGGCCCTTGGCGCATGGCCACAAAGCCCGCCACCACCCACAGCGCGACCACGCTCCACCACAGTGGCGCCGGCGCCTGCTGCTTGAGCCCGGTCAGCAGCGCCGCCGCACCCGCGATGCCCACCATCACGCCCATGCCAAGGGCCAGCGCGTCGCCGGCCTGGTTCAGCCGGCCCCACTCCCAGCCGCAGGCGGCGATGAGAACCAGGGTGAGCAGGGCGAAGGGCCAGGCGCTGTCAGATGCGAGCGCGCCCAAGAGCACGATCACCAGCACGAGGGCGGTCGCGATGCGTTGGCGCAGCATGCCAGCAGCGGCGGTAACGGGCGCGGCAACGGCCGGCAACGCAGCGCTCACGCGCCGGGCATCGCCAACGCCGGCGGCTGTATGCCACCGAAGCGGCGGTCGCGCTGCGCGTAGGCCGCGAGCGCTGCGTCGATCTCGGCCTCGCCGAAATCGGGCCAGAGGCAGTCGGTAAAGAACAGCTCGGAGTAGGCCGCCTGCCAGAGCAGGAAGTTGCTCATGCGCATCTCGCCGCCAGTGCGGATGAACAGGTCGGGATCGGGCGCGAAGCTCAGCGCCATGTGCCGCGACAGCCAGGCCTCGTCGAGCTGCTCAGGGGGCAGGCCCTGCGCGATGGCCAGGCGGCAGGCCTGGACGACATCCCAGCGGCCGCCGTAGTTGAAGGCCACGGCCAGCGTGATGCGGGTGTTGTGCTCGGTGAGCGTCTCGGCCTGTTCCCAGGCTTGGCGCAGCTTGTCGGAGACGGCCGAGCGGTCGCCGACGATGCGGATGCGTACGCCGTCGCGGTGCATCTTGGTGAGGTACTTCGAGACGGCCACCAGCACCAGGCTCATCAGGCCCGACACCTCTTCGGTGGGGCGCTTCCAGTTCTCGGAGCTGAAGGCAAACACGGTGAGGTACTGCACGCCGCGGTCGGCGAAGGTATTGACCGCGCGCACCAGGGCATCGACGCCCTGCTTGTGGCCGAAGAAGCGGGGCATGTAGCGCCGGCGCGCCCAGCGGCCGTTTCCGTCCATCACCACGGCCACGTGGCGCGGCACCGCGGCGGCGTCGGCAGCCGGCTCGTGCGTCAAGGCGACGGACAGATCGGTCATGGGCTGAGCAGCGAACGGGCGACGGCCTCAGACGGCCATCACCTCGGCTTCCTTGCCCTGGACCAGCTTGTCGATCTGCGCGATGGTGCCGTCGGTCATGCGCTGGACCTCGTCCTGCGCGCGGCGCTCGTCGTCCTCGGACACGGCCTTGTCCTTCAGCAGCTTCTTCAGGTGCTCGTTGGCCTCTCGGCGCACGCTTCGCACGGCGATCTTGGCCTCCTCGCCGGCGTGGCGCACCACTTTCGTGAGCTCTTTGCGTCGCTCCTCGGTCAGCGCCGGCATCGGCACGCGCAGCAGGTCGCCCTGCGCGCTGGGGTTGAGGCCCAGGTCGCTCTCGCGGATGGCCTTCTCGATCTTCGCGCCCATGCCCTTCTCCCAGGGCTGCACGCTGATCGTGCGCGCGTCGAGCAACGAGACGTTGGCCACCTGGCTGATGGGCACCATCGAGCCGTAATAGTCAATGTGCACCTGGTCGAGCAGGCCCGGGTGGGCGCGGCCGGTGCGGATCTTGTGGAGCTCGTTCTTGAAGGCCTCGATGGACTTGCCCATCTTGGTCTCGGCGGTCTTCTTGATGTCGGCGGGGGTCATCGCGGGGAGTCCTCGTCAGACGTGCACCAGGGTGCCTTCCTCGTCGCCGCGGACCACGCGCTGCAGCGCACCGGGCTTGACGATGGAGAACACCTTGATCGGGAGCTTCTGGTCGCGGCACAGCGCGAAGGCCGTGGCGTCCATGACCTGCAGGTTCTTCGCGATCGCCTCGTCGAAGCTGATGCGCTCGTACAGAGTGGCGTCGGGATCCTTCTTCGGGTCGGCGCTGTAGACGCCGTCCACCTTGGTGGCCTTGAGCACGATCTCGGCGCCGATCTCGGCGCCCCGCAGCGCCGCCGCTGTGTCGGTGGTGAAGAAGGGGTTGCCGGTGCCGGCGGCGAACACGACGACCTTGCCCTCCTCGAGGTACTGCAGCGCCTTGGGCCGCACGTAGGGCTCGACCACCTGTTCGATGCCGATGGCCGACATCACGCGCGCGACGATGCCCTCCTGGCGCATGGTGTCGGCCAGCGCCAGCGAGTTCATCACCGTGGCCAGCATGCCCATGTAGTCGGCGGTGGCGCGGTCCATGCCCACCGAGCCACCGGCAACGCCGCGGAAGATGTTGCCGCCGCCGATGACCACCGCCACCTGCACGCCGAGGTCGGTGACGGCCTTGACCTCCCGGACCATGCGCACGATGGTGGCGCGGTTGATGCCATAAGCGTCGTCGCCCATGAGGGCTTCGCCGGAGAGCTTGAGAAGGATGCGCTGGTAGGCCGGCATTCGGCGATGGGGAGAGCTGGGAATGGAGCGTGGAGTGTAAGGGCGGGCCCTGCCAGCCCGCCTGACGCGCCGGGAGACAGCGCCCGGCGAAACCCCGACTCCGGGGCCTACTGGCCCTTGGCCGCGGCGACCTGCGCCGCCACCTCGGCGGCGAAGTCGTCGACCTTCTTCTCGATGCCCTCGCCCACCACGTACAACATGAAGCCGGCGACCTTGGTGGACTTCTCCTTGAGCATCTGCTCGACGGTCTGCTTGTCGTTCTTGACGAAGGGCTGGTTGAGCAGCGAGACCTCCTTCAGGAACTTCTGCACCGAGCCCTCGACCATCTTGGCGACGATCTCGGAGGGCTTGCCGCTCTCGGCGGCCTTCTCGGTGGCGATGCGGCGCTCGACGTCGATCAGCTCGGCGGGCACGTCGGCGGTGGACAGCGCCTTGGGCTTCATCGCGGCCACGTGCATGGCCACGTCCTTGGCCGCGGTCTCGTCGCCGGCGAACTCCACGACCACGCCAATGCGCGTGCCGTGCAGGTAGCTGGCGAGTTGGCCGCCGCCGGCGTAGCGCTTGAAGCGGCGGATTGACATGTTCTCGCCGATCTTGCCGATCAGGCCCTTGCGGACATCCTCGACCGTGGGCCCGAAGCCGTCCTGCGACAGCGGCAGCGCCGACAGCGCGGCCACGTCGGCCGGCGCGTGGCCGGCCACCAGCTCGGCCGTACTGCGGGCGAAGGCCAGGAACGAGTCGTTCTTGCTGACGAAGTCGGTCTCACAGTTGATCTCGACGATGGCGCCGGTGCTGCCGCTCACCGAGGCGGCCACGACGCCCTCGGCAGTGATGCGCGCGGCGGCCTTGCTGGCCTTGTTGCCGAGCTTGACGCGCAGGATCTCCTCGGCGCGGCCGAGGTCGCCGTCGGCCTCGGTCAGAGCCTTCTTGCATTCCATCATCGGCGCGTCGGTCTTGGCGCGCAGTTCGGCCACCATGCTGGCGGTGATCGCGGGCATAGGAATCTCTCCAGGATGTGCAAACAAGAGCGGCGGGCGTCAGGCGCCCGCCGCGGGATGGGTAGCCCGGGGCGGCGGGCCTGCTCAGGCCTCTTCGCGGACCTCGACGAACTCGTCGCCGCCGGCAGCCGCCTGCACCACCTCGGAGGTGGCGTTGGCCTTGCCCTCGAGCACAGCATCGGCGACGGCCCGCGCGTACAGGGCCACGGCCTTGGCGGAGTCGTCGTTGCCGGGGACGACGTAGTCGATGCCCAGCGGCGAATGGTTCGTGTCGACGATGCCGATCACCGGGATGCCCAGCTTCTTGGCCTCGGCCACGGCGATCTTGTGGTAACCGACGTCGATGACGAACATCGCGTCGGGCAGCGCGCCCATGTCCTGGATGCCGCCGATGTCCTTCTCGAGCTTGACGAGCTCGCGGTCGAACAGCAGCGCCTCCTTCTTGATCATCTGCTCCATGCCGGCATCCTTGGTGGCCTGCATGTCCTTGAGCTTCTTCAACGAGCCCTTGACCGTCTTGAAGTTGGTGAGCATGCCGCCGAGCCAGCGCTGGTCGACGTAGGGCATGCCGCAGCGCTGGGCCTCCAGCGCGATGACCTCGCGCGCCTGGCGCTTGGTGCCGATCATCAGCACGGTGCCGCGGCGGGCGCTGAGCTGGCGGATGAACTTCATCGCTTCCTCGAAGAGCGGCTGCGTCTTCTCGAGGTTGATGATGTGGATCTTGTTGCGATGGCCGTAGA
>JBILSW010000292.1:0-4685 GCA_044371895.1 Rubrivivax sp. | reverse complement strand
GTTCACCACGGTCTACAGCAACAACGCCACGGTCAAGCAGCGCGTGGCCTTCGCGGCGCCGTACCCGGGCAAGATCCTGCCGATGGACCTGCGCGAGTTCGGCGGGCTGCTGATCTGCCAGCGCGACGCGTTCCTGTGCGCCGCCCGCGGCGTCAGCCTGGGGGTGGCGTTGCAGCAGAAATTGTCCACCGGCTTCTTCGGCGGCGAGGGCTTCATCATGCAGAAGCTCGAGGGCGACGGCCTGGCCTTCGTGCACGCCGGCGGCACCGTGCTGCGGCGCGAACTGCAGCCCGGGCAGACGCTGTTCGTCGACACCGGCTGCGTGGTCGCCTACACGGGCGGCGTGAACTTCGAGATCCAGTTCGTCGGCAAGGTCAAGACGGCGCTGTTCGGCGGCGAGGGCCTGTTCTTCGCACGCCTGACCGGCCCGGGCACGGTGTGGCTGCAGAGTCTGCCGTTCAGCCGGCTGGCCAGCCGCGTATTCGCCGCCGCGCCGCAGATGGGCGGTCGCTCCGAGGAGAGCTCGCTCGGCGGTCTGGGCTCGGCTGGCTCGATCATCGGCGGCATCCTGGGCGGCGATCGCCGATGAGCGATGCCGCTCGCCGCGCCGCGCTGGCGCAGGCGCTCGCCCTGGCCGCGCTGCCGTCGTGGCAGCCCGCGCGCGCCGCGGCGCCGGCCTCCAGGCCGATCTTCGTGCTCAACTCACAGGATGCCGACGTCAGCATCGTCGACCCGGCGAGCTGGACGGTGCGCACGCGGCTGCCCACCGGCAAGGAGCCGCACCACCTGTACCTGGCGCCCGACGACAAGACGCTGATCGTGGCCAACGCGGCGTCGAACTCGCTGACCTTCATCGACCCTGTCACCGCCGCGGTGCGCCGCACGCTGCTGGGCATCGTCGACCCCTACCACCTGCGTTTCTCGCCCGACATGCGCTGGTTCGTCACGGCCGCGAACCGGCTCGACCACATCGACCTGTACCACTGGCAGGGCGTTGGCGCGCCCGAGCCGCTGAAGCTCGTGCGGCGCATCGCCGCGCCCAAGACGCCCAGCCACCTGGCCATCGACGGCGGCAGCCGCGTGCTCTACGCGACGCTGCAGGATAGCGACGAGTGGGTGGCCATCGACATGGCGACGCAGGCCGTGCTCGTCAAGCAGCGCTGCGGCCGCATGCCGGCCGACGTGTTCCTGGCCGCCGACGACCGCACGCTGCTGGTGGCGCTGACGGGCGACCGCGTCGTCGAGGCCTGGGACGTCTCGGCCGCGGTGCCGCGGCTGGTGCGCCGCATCGAGACCGGCGCCGGCGCGCACGCCTTCCGAGCGCGCGGCGACGGCCGCCACGTTTTCGTGAGTAACCGCGTCGCCAACACCATCAGCGAGATCGACCTGCGCACGCTGTCGGTGGTGGGCCAGTGGGACGCCCCCGGCGGCCCCGACTGCATGGAGCTGATGGCCGACGGGCGCACGTTGCTCGTGACCTCGCGCTGGGCGCGCAAGCTCAGCGTCATCGACCTGCCCGACAAGCGGCTGGTTCGGCAGGTGCCCGTGGGGCGCTCGCCGCACGGAGTGTGGACGCTGGACCATGCGCCGCGGCAGTAGACCGCGCACCGCGGCGTCCGCCCTGCTGGCGCTGCTGGTGCTGCTGACACCGGTGTCCGCGCGCCCGGCGGCGGGCTGCGACAAGCCGGTGTACCTGAGCTTCGACACCGGCCACATGGGCGTGGCGCCGCTGGTGGCGCGCGTGCTGCGCGAAGAGGGCGTGAAGGCCACCTTCTTCCTGGCCGCCGAACGCACGCGCAGCGGCGGCCACAGCCTCGACGACGAGTGGGCGCCGTGGTGGCGCGCGCTGGCGGCCGAGGGCCACGACTTCGGCTCGCACACCTGGGACCACGACGTCTGGCAGGCCGATACCCCCGCCGGCCACCGCGTGCGGCCCACGCAAGGGCCGCAGGCGGGCCGCGTGCGCGTGCTCGACGCCGCTGCCTACTGCCGCGAGCTCGAGCGGCCGGCCGAGCGCTTCGCGCAGATCACCGGCCTGCAGATGAGCTCGGTCTGGCGCGCGCCCGGCGGCCGCGTCTCGCCGGCTCTGCTGCGCACCGCGCAGTCCTGCGGCTGGACGCACGTGGGCTGGACGGAGGCCGGCTTCCTGGGGGATGAGCTGCCCAGCGACCGCCACCCCAACGACGCGCTGCTGCAGCGCGCGCTGCGCCGCGTGAACAGCGGCGACGTGCTGCTGGCGCACCTGGGCATCTGGTCGCGCCAGGACCCCTGGGCGCCGGCGGTGCTGCAGCCCCTGATCCGCGGCCTGAAGGCGCGCGGCCTGTGCTTCGCCACGCTGGCCGAGCACCCGGTGTACGGCACCGCCGCGGCCACGCCGCGCGGCGCGCGCTGATCCCGCGGGGGCGCACGGATGCTGGATGCCCTGATCGACGGCTTCGGCCTGGCGCAGCAGGCGCTGTTCGAGGGGCTGGTGCAGCCGGCGATGTTCGCGCTGGGCCTGGGCGGACGGCTTGAGGAGGGCTTCGTGGCCACTGGCTGGCTGCTGGTGGGGCTGGTGCAGTTGGCGGTCATCGCGCTGGGCTTCGGGCTGCTGGAGCACTGGCGGCCGGTGGAGCCAGTGCTCGACGGCGCGGCCGTGCGCACCGACGTCGTCTACACGCTCATCCACCGCCTGGGTCTGGTGCGGCTGGCGCTGTTCTTCTCGCTCGACCCGCTGTGGCAGGCGGTCTCGGCCTGGCTGGGCCTGCACGGCCTGCGGCCGCTGTCGTTCGAGGGCCTGTGGCCGGGCGTGACCGACGTCGCCTGGGTGGCCTTCGTGCTGTACCTGCTGCTGTTCGACCTCGTCGACTACGCGCTGCACCGCGCGCAGCACCGCTGGGACTGGTGGTGGCAGCTGCACGCGCTGCACCACAGCCAGCGCCAGATGACGCGCTGGTCGGACAGCCGCAATCACCTGCTCGACGACGCCCTGCGCGACAGCGCCTTTGTGGCGGTGGCGCTGGCGGTGGGCATCGCGCCGGCACAGTTCGTGGCCGTGGTGGCGCTGACGCAGCTGCTGGAGAGCCTGTCGCACGCCAACCTGCGCGGCAACTTCGGCCCCGTGCTCGGCCGGCTGCTGGTGAGCCCGGCCTTCCACCGCACGCACCACGCCATCGGCACCGGGCACGAATCGCACGGCCCGGGCAGCCTGGGCGGCTGCAACTACGCGGTGCTGTTCCCGGTGTGGGACGTAGTGTTCGGCACCGCGCGATTCGGCCTCGTCCCCGAGCCCACGGGCGTGCGCGACCAGCTCGACGGCCGCGACTACGGCCGCGGCTTCTGGGCGCAGCAGGCGCTGGGCCTGCGTCGGCTGTTCGACCGCCGCGCCGGCTGGCCCAGGGTTGCCCGATGAGTCCGCTGCAGGCCTTATGGCGCGCGCTGGCCACCGTGACGCAGCCGCGCGTGTGGGGCTGGGCGTTGCCACCGCTGGTGGTGGTGCTGCTGCTGGTGGGCACGCTCGGCTGGGCGCTGTGGGAACCCTCGCTGGATGCTGTGCGCGCGCTGGTGGGCCGCTTCGAGCTGGGCGACGGCGTCTGGCGCTGGATGCACGACGCCGGCCTGGGCGGCTGGCGCACCGTGCTGGCGCCGATGGTGGTGGTGGTGCTGGCGCTGCCGCTGGTGCTGCTGCTGTCGCTGCTGGCGGTGGCGCTGCTGGCGGCGTCAGGCATCGCGCGGCACGTGGCCGGCCGCCGCCACCCGGCCCTGCAGGTGCGCGAGGGCTGCGGGCTGGTGCGCCGGCTGCTGTGGACGGCCGCCACCGCGCTGGCCGCGCTGCTGGCGCTGGTGGCGAGCCTGCCGCTGTGGCTGGTGCCGCCGCTGGTGCTGGTGCTGCCGCCGCTGATCTGGGGCTGGCTGGCGGCCCGCGTGCTGGGCTACCACGCGCTGGCCGTGCACGCCACGGCCGAGGAGCGGCGCCGCGTGCGCCGCGGCCGCCGCCTGGCGCTGTGGGCCATGGGCGTGGGCACCGGCTACCTCGCGCTGCTGCCGGCGCTGCTGTGGAGCCTGGGCAGCGTGGCCTTCGTGCTGGCGCCGTTCTTCCTGCTCGCGGCGGCGTTCCTGTTCGTCGTCGTCTTCGTGTTCGCCGCGGCGTGGTTCGCGCACCTGGCGCTGGACGAGCTGGCGGCGCTGCGGGCGCTGGAGCCGACCCCCGAGCCGAACCCCAAGCCCATCGCCGAAAGCCCTGCACCATGAACATCGGCCTGATCATCGTCGGCGACGAGATCCTCTCCGGCAAGCGCGCCGACAAGCACATGGCCAAGGTCATCGAGCTGCTCGCGGCGCGCGGCCTGGCGCTGGCCTGGGCCCGCTATGTGGGCGACGACCGCGCACGCATCACCGCCGACCTGCGCGACGCCTTCGCCGGGGGTGAACTGGTGTTCAGCTGCGGTGGCATCGGCGCCACGCCCGACGACCACACGCGGCAGTGCGCCGCCGCGGCGCTGGGCGTGGAGCTGGCGCTGCACCCCGAGGCGCGGGCGCTCATCCTCGAGCGCATGGCCGACGTCGCGCGCGAGCAGGGCCAGCCCTTCGAGCCCGAGCGTCCTGACAATGTGCACCGCTTGAACATGGGCGTGTTCCCGCAGGGTAGCCGCATCATCCCCAACCCGTACAACAAGATCCCGGGCTTCAGCTGCGGCCACTTGCAC
>JBILSW010000291.1:0-4690 GCA_044371895.1 Rubrivivax sp. | reverse complement strand
CGGCCGCCGCGCCGGGCCCGGCCAGGGTGCTGCGCCTGGCCCTGGCCAGCCGCGAGAACAACCTCGATCCGGCCCAGGTTTCCGACGTCATCTCGTCGGCCCTGGTGGCCAGCCTGTTCGACGCCCCGCTCACGTACGACCACCTGGCGCGGCCTGCGAAGCTCAAGCCCAACACCGCCACCTCGCTGCCCGAGGTGCACGACGACAACACGCGCTTCGTGTTCCGCATCCGGCCGGGCATCTTCTTCCCCGACCACCCGGCCTTCAAGGGCCAGCGCCGCGAGCTCGTGGCCGAGGACTACGTCTACTCGATCAAGCGCTACTACGACCCGGCCTCGCGCAGCCCGACGCTGTTCCACTACGAGAACGCCGGCCTGCTAGGCCTGAGCGAGTTGCGCAAGAAGGCCATCGCCGACAAGAAGCCCTTCGACTACGACACCCCGGTGGACGGCCTGCGCACGCTGGACCGCTACAGCTTCGAGATTCGTACCGCGCGCCCGGCGCCGCGGCTGCCCTACGTGCTGGCCAACCCGGCCATCGCCGGCGCGCGGGCGCGCGAGGTGGTGGAGCTGGACCGCAGCACCATCGGCGAGCGCCCGGTGGGCACGGGCCCGTTCCGCGTCGCGGCCTGGACCCGCGGCACCCGCCTGGTGCTGGAGCGCAACGCGAACCAGGAATGGCGCCGCTACGACGCCGAGCCCAACCCCGCCGACGCCGCCGGCCAGGCGCTGGCGGCCAGGTTCCGCGGCCGCGGCCTGCCCATGCTCGACCGCGTGGAGATCACCATCGTCGAAGAGGCGCAGCCGCGCTGGCTGAGCTTCCTGAACCGCCAGATCGACATGGTGGCGCTGCCCAACGAGTTCGTGAACCTGGCCGCGCCCAACGGCAAGGTGGCGCCCAACCTGGCCAAGGACGGCATCCGTCTGCACCAGGAGGTGGCCGTCAGCACCTTCTACACCTACTTCGGGATGGAGAACCCCATCGTCGGCGGCTACACGGCCGACAAGGTGGCGCTGCGCCGCGCCATCGCGCTGGCCTACGACGCGCAGCGCGAGATCCGGCTGCTGCGCCGCGGCCAGGGCGTGGTGCCGCAGACCATCCTGCCGCCGGGCATCCCGGGCTACGACCCGGCGCTGCGCTCCGAGATGAGCCAGCACTCGCTGCCGCGCGCCAAGGCCCTGCTCGACCTGTTCGGCTACGTCGACAAGAACGGCGACGGCTGGCGCGACATGCCCGACGGCAGCCCGCTGCTCATCAGGCACCGCACCGAGACCTCGCAGGTCAACCGCGAGCTGCAGCAGCTGTGGCAGAAGACGCTCACCTCGCTGAACATCCGCGGCGAGTATTCGCAGGCGCAGTGGCAGGAGAACATCAAGGCCAGCCGTGCCGGCCAGCTGATGATGTGGAGCACCGGCTGGGTGGCGGCACTGCCCGACGCCAGCTACTTCACCGACGTGATGTACGGCCCCAACAAGGGCCAGAGCAACCACGCCCGCTTCAACCTGCCCGAGTTCAACGCGCTGCACGAGAAGCAGCGCGCCATGCCCGACGGGCCCGAGCGCTTCGAGCTGGTGCACCGGGCGCTGAAGCTGGGCGTGGCCTACATGCCCATGAAGGCCACCGCGCACCCGGTGAACAGCTGGCTCACGCACGCCGGCGTGGTGGGCTACGTGCCGCACCCGTTCGTGCGCGACTACTGGCGCTACATGGACATGGAAGGCCCCGCCACCGCGCCCTGAGCGCCCCACCTGCTGGAGAGCCCACGCCATGAAGCGCCGCGACACCCTGGCCCTGACCGCCGCCGGCATCGGCAGCCTGGCCCTCCCGCTGGCCGCGGCCGGCGCCGCGCCGGCCACCGCGGCCGCGCCGCGCGTGCTGCGCACCAGCTTCCCGGTGGCCGAGACCGGCTTCGACCCGGCCCAGGTGTCGGACATCTACTCGCGCATCATCACCGCCAGCATCTTCGAGGCGCTGTACGGCTACGACCACCTGGCGCGGCCCGCGAAGATCGTGCCCGTCATCGCCGAGGGCATGCCCGAGGTGGCCGACGAGTGGCGCGAGTACACCATCCGCATCAAGCCGGGCATCTTCTTCGCCGACGACCCGGCCTTCAAGGGCCAGCGGCGGGAGCTGGTGGCACAGGACTACGTCTACGCCATCCTGCGCTTCGCCGACCCGGCCACCAAGAGCCCGCTGTTCTCGAGCGTGCAGAACTGGGGCATCGTCGGGCTGGACGAGCGCCGCAAGCAGGCCATCGACGCCAAGAAACCCTTCGACTACGACACCCCGCTGGAGGGCCTGCGCGCGCTGGACCGCACCACGCTGCGCTTCCGCCTGAAGGAAACGCGCCCGCGCTTCGTCGAAAGCCTGTGCGTGGGCGACCTGTACGGCGCCGTGGCGCGCGAGGTGGTGGAGTTCTACGGCGACAAGATCATGGAGCACCCGGTGGGCACGGGGCCGTTCCGCCTGGGGGCCTGGCGGCGCTCGTCGCGCATCGTGCTGGAACGCAACCCCACCTACCGCCGGGTGACGTGGCAGGCCGAGCCCGCCGCCAGCGATGCCGAGGGCCAGGCCATCGCGAAGAAGCTGTCCGGCCGGCCGCTGCCGCTGCTGGACCGCGTCGAGATCGACATCATCGAGACCTCGCAGCCGCGCTGGCTGGCGTTCCTGAACGGCCAGCACGACCTGATCGAGCGCATGCCGGCGGAGTTCATCGACCTCGCCATGCCCGGCGGCAGGACGGCACCGCACCTGGCCAAGCGCGGCATCCGCGGCGTGCGCACGCTCACCTCCGACATCACCTTCCTGTACTTCAACATGGAAGACCCGGTGGTCGGCGGCCTGGCGCCCGAGCGCGTGGCGCTGCGCCGCGCCATCAGCCTGGCCACCGACACCGGGCGCGAGATCCGCACGCTGCGCAAGAACATGGCCATCCCGGCGCAGAGCCCGGTGGCGCCCAACCTGACGGGCTACGACCCGGCCTTCAAGAGCGAGATGAGCACCTACGACCCGGCACGCGCCCGGGCGCTGCTCGACCTGTACGGCTGGACCGACCGCAACGGCGACGGCTGGCGCGAGCAGCCCGACGGCAAGCCGCTGGTGCTGCAGATCGCCACCCAGCCCGACCAGACCAGCCGCGACCTCGACGAGCTGCGCCAGAAGAACCTGCAGGCCGTCGGCATCCGCGTCGAGTTCAAGCCCGCGAAGTGGCCCGAGAACCTGAAGGCCGGCCGCGCCGGCAAGCTGCAGGTCTGGGCCCTGGCCTCGCTGGCCGCAGCCCCCGACGGGCAGGACATCTTCAGCCGCTACTACGGCCCGCAGAGCGGGCTGCAGAACATTGCGCGCTTCAAGCTGCCCGAGCTCGACCGCATATACGACCAGATGTCGCGCCTGCCCGACGGCCCGGAGCGGCTGGCCCTGTTCGAGCAGGCCAAGAAGCTGGTCGTGGCCTACATGCCCTACAAGCTGGGCGTGCACCGCTACGTGGCCGACCTGATGACCGAGCGCGTAGTGGGCTACCGGCGCCCGCTGTTCTGGCTGAACTGGTACCACCTGGTAGACGTGCTGCCGGGCGGCGACAGCCCCGCCTGAGCATGCCGACGCTGCAGCGCCGACCGCTGCTGCAGGGCGGCCTGGCCGCCGCCATGGCGCCCTGGGCCGCGCAGGCCGCGGGCGCGGCGGCGCGCACCGGCCCGAAGCTGCTGCGCATGGCGCTGCCCACGGCCGAGGCCGGCTTCGACCCGCCGCGCGTGGGCGACTCCAGCTCCTTTGCCGTGCTCGGCGCCATCTTCGAGGCGCCGCTGACCTTCGACTACCTGGCGCGGCCGGCCACGCTGCGGCCCAACACCGCCGCGGCGCTGCCCGAGGTGAGCGCCGACCACACGCGCATCGTCGTCACGCTCAGGCCCGGCATCTTCTTCGCCGACGACCCGGTCTTCGGCGGCAAACCGCGCGAGCTGGTGGCGCAGGACTACGTCTACAGCGTCAAGCGCTTCTACGACCCCGCCATCACCACCGAGCGGCTGTACATCTTCGAGAACGCCAGGTTGCCGGGGCTGTCGGAGCTGCGCAAGGCCGCCATCTCCGGAAAGACGCCGTTCCCCTACGACGTGGAGGTGCCCGGCATCCGCGCGCTCGACCGCTACCGCTTCGAGATCCGCCTGGGCGAGCCCGACCCGCGCTTCGTGCTGAACCTGGCCGCGCCCGCCACCTTCGGCGCCGTCGCGCGCGAGGTGATCGAGCGCTACGCCGCCGACCCCATGGCCCACCCGGTGGGCACGGGCCCCTTCCGGCTGGCGCAGTGGCGGCGCAGCTCGCTGATCGTGCTGGAGCGCAACCCGCGTTTCCGCGGCGTGCGCTTCGAGGGCACGCCCGCGCCGGGCGATGCCGAAGGCGCGGCCGTGGCCGGGCACTTGCGCGGCAAGACGCTGCCGCTGCTGGACCGCATCGAGCTGCCCGTGATCGTGGAAGACCAGCCGCGCTGGCTGGCCTTCGAGGGCGGCGCGCTCGACGCGGTGGTGGTGCCCAGCCCGTTCGCGCCGCGCGTGGTGCCGGGCGGCCGGCTCGCGCCCTACCTGGCGCAGCAGGGCGTGCAGCTGTCGCGCAGCGTGATGTCGGGCGTGACCTTCAGCTTCTTCAACTGCGAAGACCCCGTGGTCGGCGGCACCACGCCGGCCCAGGTGGCGCTGCG
>JBILSW010000290.1:0-4691 GCA_044371895.1 Rubrivivax sp. | reverse complement strand
GCCGCCCGTTCCGCCGACCGGCGGCACCTACGAGCGCGGCGGTGGGGCCGGCGACAGCCGCTACACCGCCGTGGTGCTCGCCGCCGGCACGGCGGCGGTGGACTACCACTTCCCCGAAGTGCGCCGGCCCGCCCTTGGCGGGTTTGTCTACATCGATGCCAACGCCGACGGCACGCGCACGCCCGGCGTCGATCCGCCGATCGCGGGTGCGGCCGTGCTGCTGCGCGACGCCACGACCCTGGCGCTGATCGCCAGCACCAGCACCGACAGCGATGGCGCCTGGCGCTTCGAGGGCCTGGACCCGCTTCGACCGGTGACGCTGGAGCAGGCGCTGCCGGCCACGCCGGCCGGCCTGAGCAACGGCCCGGTCAACCCGGGCCTGATCGACGGCGCCGCCTGCGCCAGCGGCTGCACGGCTCAGCCCGACACCCCGGCCGCCGGCACCGACCGCATCGCCGCCATCGACCTGGGCGCCGGCACCGACGGCACGCAGTTCAACTTCGGCGAGGTGCAGCGGGCGGCGATCAGCGGCACGGTCTACCTCGACCGCAACCGCAACGGCGCCATCGACCCCGAGCCGATCGACGGCCGCCTGGCGGGCGTGAGCCTGCGCCTCGTGGCCGGCAGCAACTGCAGCGCACCGGCGCTGGCCACGGCCACCACCGATGCCAGCGGAAACTACGGCTTCAGCGGCGTGCAGGCCGGCCTGCGTTACAGCGTCTGCCAGGTGCAGCCGCCGGGTTATGCGGACAGCAGCACCAACCCGGGTGCGGGCGCCACGTCGGCAGCGGCCAACGTCATCGCGATCGACAGCCTGTCGCCGGCAGGATCGACGGGCAACCACTTCGGCGAGCTTGCGGCCACGCTGCGCGGCGAGGTCTACCTGGACGCCAACCACGACGGCGTGCGCGGGCCCGGCGAGCCCGGCATTGCCGGGGTCGTCGTCACGCTGAGCGGCAGCGACATCGCCGGCAACCCGGTGAGTCGCAGCGCCGCCAGCGGCCCCGGCGGCGACTGGCGTTTCGACGACCTGGTGGCCGCCGGGCCGGGCGGCTACACCGTCACGCAGCAGGCCGCGCAACCCGTGGTGGGGGGCGTGACCACGCTGGACGGCCGCACCACGGCCGGCAGCACCGGTGGCAGCCCGGGGCCCGTGGGCAGCACGCCCAGCCTCATAGGCGCGATCCCGCTGCCCGCCGGCGGCGAGAGCCGCGACAACCGCTTCGGCGAGATCCTGCCGGTGAGCCTCGACGGCACCGTGTTCCTCGACCTCAACGACAACGGCGTGCAGGACCTGCCGGGGGACCTGGGCCTGGGCGGCGTGCCCCTGGTGATCACCGGCACCGACGACACGGGGGCAGCCGTCACGCGCAACCTGGCCACGGCGCCCGATGGCCGCTATGGCGTCGGCGATCTGCGGCCGGGCATCTACACCGTCACCGAGCCGACGCAGCCCGCCGGCACCAGCAACGGCCGCACGCAGCCGGGCACGGCCGGCGGTACGGCCACGCCACCCGCCACCCTGCCCAGCGCCATCAGCGGCATCGTCCTGACCGTGCCCGGCACCTTGGCGGCCGCCAACAACTTTGCCGAGATACCCAACAGCAGCAGCATCAGCGGCCGGGTCTGGCTCGACGCCGACAACGACGGCGCCATCGGCCCGGGCGAGCTCGGCATCGCCGGCGTCACCATCGAGCTGACCGGCACCGACACCGCCGGCCGCCCGGTCAGCCAAAGCACCGTCAGCGATGCCGAAGGCCGGTGGCGTTTCGACGGCCTGGCCCCGGGCAGCTACGCGCTCAACCAGCCGCTGCAGCCGCCCGGCACGGTCAACGGCCGCACCGTCAGCGGCACGGCCGGCGGCGGCGCCAGTGCCGTGGCCAGCATGCCCAGCCGCATCGACGGCATCGCGCTGGGCGTGGGCGCCTCCAGCAGCGACAACCTGTTCGGCGAGGTGCCGGCGGGCTCGATCAGCGGCCGCGTCTGGGCCGACAACGACAACGACGGCGTCATCGATGCCGGCGAGCGTGGGCTCGGGAACGTGGCGGTGGTGCTGAGCGGCACCAGCGACCTGGGACTCGCGGTCAGCGGATCGACCGTCACCGACGCCGACGGCCGCTACCGCTTCGACGGCCTGCGCCCCGGCACCTATGCGGTGACCGAACCGATGCAGCCACCGGGAACCGTCAATGGGATCACGCGGGCCGGCTCCGCCGGAGGCAGCGCCACATCGCCAGCGGTGCTGCCCTCGGTCGTCTCGGCCATCGGGCTGGGGCCCGGTGTCGCCAGCGTCGACAACGATTTCGGCGAGCTGGCCGAGTCCCCGGACCTGCGCGTCACCAAGAGCCCGGTGCCCGAGCGCTTCACGGCCGGCTTCACGGGCCGCTACTCGGTCACGGTGCGCAACGTGGGCGAGTTGGCCACGATTGGTGCGTACACCGTGGTCGACCGTCTGCCCCCGGGGCTGACCCTGGCCGCCGCGCCCACGGGCGCCGGCTGGTCCTGCGACGGCCGCGCGGGCCAGACGCAGTTCTCCTGCACCCGTGCCGACGCGCTGGCGGCGGGTGCGGTCGCGCCGGCCACCATCGAGGTCGAGGTGAGCGTGGGCCTGGCCGCCGCCGAGGCGGGCAGCGTCGACAACGCGGTGCTGGTGGAAGGCGGCGGCGAGATCGAGGCCCGCGGCCCCAGCGCCGCGCAGCGCGAGGCGTTCGCCGGCAACCCCTCGGCACTGCCGGTGTGCGCTTCGCAGCCCGTCGACGACGCCTGTCGCCGGCCGACGCCGGTGCAGCGGCCCAGCGCCTTGTCGGGCACGGTGTGGCACGACCTGGGCAGCGTCTCGCGGCTGCTCGACGCTGGCGACCGGCGGCTCCAGGGCTGGCGCGTCGAGGTGGTGGACACGCGCAGCAACGAGATCGTCGGCACGACCACCACCGACCGCGAGGGCCGCTACCGTGTCGGCAGCCTGATGCCTGGCGTGCCGCTGGCGGTGCGCTTCCGCGAGCCTGGCTCGAACATCGTCTTCGGCTACCCCGTCAACGGCGAGACCGCGCCAGGCTCGTCCGGCGCCTCGTGCAGCGCCGCGCCGGCCGCGGGCACGGCCAGCAGTTGTGCGGCCGGCGGGGCCGATCCGGCCCTGACCGTGGTGCTGGCCCCCGGGCAGGAGCTGCCGCAGCAGAGCCTGCCGGTGGACCCCAGCGGCGTGGTGTACGACTCGGGCCTGCGGCAGCCCGTGCCCGGTTCCGTGGTGACGCTGCGGCCCGAAGGCAGCTGCACCGGCTGGAACCCGGCTACCCACGTGCTGGGCGCGGGCCTCGGCGGCTTCACGGTCAGCGGCGACCGGATCGGCATGACGGTGGGCGCCGACGGCTTCTACCAGTTCCTGTTCACGCCCGCGGCGCCGCCGCGCTGCACCTTCGCGCTCGAGGTCACCCCGCCGGCGGGCTACGTCTTCCAGTCCACCGCCATCCCGCCGGCCGGCGGGACCCTGCTGCCGCCCGGCGCGCCCGGTTCGGTGTTCGAGGTTCAGCCCAACAGCGGCGCGCCGACAGGCCCGGTGGGCGCGGCGACGACCTACTACCTGTCGGTCAGCAGCGGCTCCGCGGGTGTCAACATCATCCACAACCACATCCCGCTCGACCCCGAACTGCCCGGCGTCCTGACCCTGGCCAAGACGGGCGACCGCGCGCAGGCCGAAGTCGGCGACAGCGTGCGCTACGCGATCACGGTGCGCGCCGCCGTCGGCGCGCTGCCGCGGCAGACGACGGTGGTCGACCGGCTGCCGGCGGGCTTCACCTACATCAGGGGCACGGCCACGGTGGACGGCGTGCCGATTGCCGATCCGCAAGGGGGCGTCGGCCCGCAGCTGGCGTTCAACCTGGGGCCGATGCCCGCGGCCCGCCAGGTCGTGCTGCGCTACCGGCTGCGCATCGGCGTCGGCGCGGCCGAGGGCGACGGCCTCAACCGTGCGCGCGCCCACGCCTGCGGCGTGCCGGCGGGCTGCGTCGATGGCGGCTTCACGCCGCTGCCCGGCTCGGTGGCCACCAACGAGGGCCAGCACCGCGTGCGCGTGAGCGGCGGCGTGTTCGGCACCGAGGCGTGCGTGGCCGGCAAGGTGTTCGTCGACTGCAACCGCAACCACCTGCAGGATCCCGAGGAGCTCGGCATCCCCGGGGTGCGGCTGGTGATGCAGGACGGCACGCAGTTCGTCAGCGACAGCGAGGGCAAGTACGCGATGTGCGGCCTGCCGCCGAAGAGCGCCGTGCTCAAGGTGGACCCGCTGACGCTGCCGCGAGGCTCGCGCCTGACCACCACCAGCAACCGCAACCTCGGCGATGCCGGCAGCCTGTGGCTCGACCTGAAGAACGGCGAGTTGCACCGTGCCGACTTCGCCGAGGGCAGCTGCAGCAACACCGTGCTCGAGCAGGTCAAGGCGCGACGTGCGCAGGGCGAGGTCCGCGCCCCCGAGACCGAGCGCCGGGGCCGGCCGGCGCTGCGCTTCGACAGCAAGGCCCACGGGCTGGACACGCTGCGCTCGCCCCAGCAGGGCACCGACGGCGCCAACCAGCAGGCGCCGAAACCGCGTCCGCCGGCGGCCCCGGCCGGCCCCGTGCGCGACGAGAGGAACCTGCCGACGCCGGCCCTGCCGATGAACCGGCCGCCGCCGAGAGGGCACGACAGCGGCACGGCGCCAT
>JBILSW010000288.1:0-4706 GCA_044371895.1 Rubrivivax sp. | reverse complement strand
CGCCAGGCCCGCAACCACCTGGCCGCGCTCGAGTCCGGCCAGCGCATCGCCCGCGCCAACGACAAGGGCGAGCGCGAGGTGCTAGACGACGCCGGCCGCGCCCAGGAAACCCAGCGCGCGCGCGAAGTGATCGCCTCGGACTGCCGCTGAGCGTCCGCGCGTCAGCACCCGCTCCGGGCTTGCCGGTCGGCCTGGCCGCGGTAGCGCAGGCGCCGCGATTCCTTAGGGTCCACCTGCAGCGGGCGCAGCAGTTCCACGCGGTCGAGGTCGCGCAGCAGCGCACCGGCACCTGCCGCGCGGCCCCACACTGCAAACGTCAGGCCGTCGAGCCCGGCAAGGCCGTGGCGGGCCAGCAGGCCGCTGGCTTGCACGGCGTCAGCCACCGTACTGCCGGGAGACAGCAGAAGGGTCGCGCAGTCCACCTGGCGCGGCGCGGCTGCCAGGGCCACCTCGACGCGCAGCGGGCCGGGCGACTCAGCGGGCGCCATAGACATCTTCCGCACGGCGCACGAACGAATCGACGAAGGTGTTGGCGATGCCGTCGAAGACCGGGCTGACCACGGTCTCAAGGGCCGGGCTCGCGAAGGCATAGCGCAGGTCGAACTCGATCTTGCAGGCCTGCTGCCCGCCACCGGGCCGGCCCAGGGACCGGAACAGCCACTCGCCCTGCAGCCACGAAAAGGGCCCGTCCACCAGCTGCACGGCTACTCGCTCGGGGGCCTGCTGCACGTTGCGGGTGGTGAAGGCGTGGCGTACGCCCATGTAGTGCAGGCCCAGACGCGCCGTCACGCCGTCGTCATGCGACTGCAGCACCTCGGCACGGTCGCACCAGGGCAGGAACTCGGGGTAGCGCTGCACGTCGGTCACCAGCGCGTACATCTCGGCCGGCGAGTACCACAGCAGCACCGACTTGCGGACATGCTTCATGGAGAATCCCGGGATTGTAGAGAGGCAGCCCTGCCCCCACCTGAAGCCGCATGAGTGCCATTGCCGAGAACCGCCGTGCCCGCCACGAGTACGCCATCGAGGAGCAGTTCGAGGCGGGAATGGTGCTTTCCGGCTGGGAGATCAAGGCCATCCGCGCCGGGCAGGTGCAGCTCACTGACGGCTACGTGCACATCCGCGATGGAGAGCTGTTCCTGATCGGCTGCCGCATCAATGCCCTGCGCAGCGCGAGCACCCACGTGCTGCCCGAGCCCGACCGCACCAAGAAGCTGCTGATGCACAAGCAGGAGATCCGGCGTCTCATCGGCAAGGTCGAGCAGAAGGGTTTCACGCTGGTGCCGCTGAACCTGCACTACAAGGGCGGCCGCGTGAAGGCGCAGATCGCGCTGGCCAAGGGCAAGGCGCAGCACGACAAGCGCGAGGACGAGAAGAAACGCGACTGGGAGCGCGAGAAGGGCCGGCTGATGCGGCACAAGGTGTCGTCGCCCGCCAAGGCGGGCTGACGAGCGGCCACCCGGAGCGGCACGCTCCGGCGCGCGCGGTGCGCCTTCAGCTCGCCAGCCGGGCGAGCGCCTGGGCCAGATCGGCCTGCAGGTCGTCGGCCGACTCCAGCCCGACCGAGAAGCGCACCAGCTCGCTGCCGGTCGCCCCGGCCGCGTGCAGCGCTGGGCCGCGCATCTGCGTCAGGTCGTAGGGCACGACCAGGCTCACCGGCCCGGCCCAGCTGTAGCCGAGCTTGAACAGGCGCAGCGCGTCGCAGAAGGCGTGCACGCGGGCGGCGTCGATGTCGCGGCGGAAGCGCACCGAGAACAGCCCGGCCGCGGCGTTGCAGTGGCGGGCCCAGTGCTCGTGGCCCGGCGAGCCCGGCAGCGCCGGGTGCAGCACCTGGGCCACGGCCGGCTGCGTGGCCAGCCAGGTGGCCAGCCGCCGCCCCACCGCATCCTGCGCGGCGTAACGCAGCGGCATCGAGGGCAAGCCGCGCAGCACGGCCTCGGCGTCGTTGGCTGCCACGCCGAGGCCCAGCCGCATGTGCGTGAGCTTGATGCGCTCGTGCAGCGCGGCGTCCTGCGTCACCACCGAGCCCATCAGCACATCGCCGCCGCCGCTGGGGTACTTGGTCAGCGCCTGCATGACGATGTCGATGCCCAGCTCGAAGCCGCGCAGCGCCACGCCTGCGCCCCAGGTGTTGTCCAGCGCCGTGACGACCCCGCGCGCCCGCGCCGCCGCCACCAGCCCGGCGAGGTCGGGGAACTCCAGGGTCACGGAGCCCGGCGCCTCCAACCACACCAGCTTGGTGGCCGGCGCGAGCTGGGCCGCGAAGCAGGCCGCGTCGAGCGGGTCGTACAGGCGGTGCGTCACGCCCCAGCGCGCCAGCTCATGGCGGGCGAACTCGCGGCTCGGGCCGTAGACGTTGTCGGGCAGCAGCACCTCGTCGCCCGGCGACAGCAGGGCCTGCCCCACCAGCGCGATGGCCGCCAGGCCGCTGGGCACCAGCACGGCGTGGCGCCCGCCCTCCAGCCGCGCGATGCGTTCCTCTAGAAGGAAGGTCGTCGGCGTTCCGTGCAGGCCGTAGGTGTAGCCGTCGCGGCGCCGCCAGTCGCGCGAGCGCAGCGCCGCCACGCTCGGGAACATGACGGTGCTGGCCTTGAAGATGCCCGGCTGCGGCGCGCGGAATCCCGCCGGCGGCTCGTAGTCGTCATGCACCAGCGCAGTGGACAGATCGGTCACTGGACTACCCTCCGCGCTGCGCGCTCCGGGATGAGCGCTTGGGAGCGGCCCGGCGCGCTCATGCTGGCACCCCGACCAGGTCGTGCCCCTCGGTGGCCACGATGCGGGCACGCGTGAACTCGCCCACCTTCAGCGTGCGGCTGGCCTTCTCGGGCGGCAGCAGGCGCACCGTGCCGTCGATCTCGGGCGCGTCGGCGTAGCTGCGGCCCACGCCGCCACGGCGGCCCAGCGCCGGCGCGTGGTCGACCAGCACCTGCATGGTCGCGCCCACGCGCTGCCGCAGCCGCTCGGCCGAGACGGCCTCGGCCACCGCCATGAAGCGCGCGCGCCGTTCCTCGCGCAGTTCGGCCGGCGGCAGCCCGGGCAACTCGTTGGACGCCGCGCCCTTCACTGGCGAGTAGGCGAAGCAACCGGTGCGGTCGATCTGCGCCTCGCGCAGGAACCCGAGCAGGTGCTCGAACTCGGCGTCGCTCTCGCCCGGAAAGCCGGCGATGAAGGTGGACCGCACCACGATCTGCGGGCAGGCGGCGCGCCAGCGCGCGATGCGCTCGAGGTTCTTCTCGCCGCTGGCCGGGCGCCTCATGCGGCGCAGCACGTCGGGGTGGGCATGCTGCAGTGGCACGTCGAGGTAGGGCAGGATGCGGCCGTCGGCCATCAGGGGCAGCAGCTCGTCGACGTGCGGGTACGGGTACACGTAGTGCAGCCGGATCCATGCGCCGTGCGGCTCGGCCAGCCGCGCCAGCTGCTCGCACAGCTCGGTCAGGCGCGTCTTCACGGGGCGGCCGTCGAAGAAGCCGGTGCGGTACTGAAGGTCCACGCCGTAGGCGCTGGTGTCCTGGCTGACGACCAGCAGTTCTTTGACACCGCTGTCGAACAGCGCCCGCGCCTCGTTCAGCACCTCGCCGACCGGGCGCGAGACGAGGTCACCTCGCAAGCTGGGGATGATGCAGAAGGTGCAGCGGTGGTTGCAGCCCTCGCTGATCTTCAGGTAAGCATAGTGGCGCGGCGTGAGCTTGATGCCGGCCCCGGTGGCGGGGTCGCCGCGGAACTGCGCGCGCACCTCGGGAACCAGGTCCACGAAGGGATCGTGCGGCCGCGGCACGTGACGGTGCACGGCGTCCATCACCTCCTGCGTGGCGTGCGGGCCCGTGACGGCCAGCACCTTGGGGTGCACCTGCCGCACCAGGTTGCCGCCGCCGTCGGCCTGCTTCGCGCCGAGGCAGCCGGTGACGATGACTCGGCCATTGGCCGCCAGCGCCTCGCCGATGGTGTCCAGGCTCTCCTTGACAGCGTCGTCGATGAAGCCGCAGGTGTTGACGATCACCAGGTCGGCACCCTCGTAGCGCTTGCTGGTGGCGTAGCCCTCAGCACTGAGCTGCGTAAGGATGAGCTCGGAGTCGGTGAGCGCCTTGGGGCAGCCCAACGAAACGAAGCCGATGGTGGGCGCGCGCGCGGCGCCGTGCGGCTCGGCGGCCGCGGTGATGTCGGTCATCCGCGGATTGTGGCGCAGCGCGCGGGGCCGGCCCGAGCCGGCGCCTCAGCGCGACGGCGGGAACATGCCGGGGAACAGGCCGCTGCCGCGCTGCATCTGCTCCATCAGCCTGCGGCCCTGCTCGGCGTAGCCTTCCATCAGCGCCTGCACGACGCCAGGCTGGCCCGCCAGCCACTGCTTCTGGATCTCGGCGAACTGGCTGAGGTTCTGCTCAAGCATCTGACCCATCACGCCCTGCATCGAATGGCCGTAGAAGCGGATGATTTGTTCCAGCGTGGCGGCGGAGAATATCGGCACGCCACCGCTTTCTTCCTCGAGGATGATCTGCAGCAAGATGCTGCGCGTGAGGTCCTCGGCGGACTTGGCGTCGCGCACCTCGAAGGCTTCGTGCGCGAGCACCATCTTCTTCACGTCAGCCAGCGTGATGTAGCTGCTGGTGCGGGTGTCGTAGAGGCGCCGGTTGGGGTACTTCTTCAGCAAGCGCACGCCCACGGCGCCAGCTTCGGCCGAGCCGGCGGCTGCGGGGTCGGGCGGCTCGCGT
>JBILSW010000286.1:0-4756 GCA_044371895.1 Rubrivivax sp. | reverse complement strand
CAGCCTTTCCGTGGCAACCCACCCCGGCTCTTGCCAGGGCTGTGAGTTGACGAACCTGGCAGGTCGGATGACCCAGCCTGTGGCCGCATGCGGCGAGCGTCTGCGCGAGAGTGCGGCATGGGGCGGCGTCTGCGTCTGTCGGCAGGCTCCGGCATGAAGATCGCGACGAAGCGCATCGTCGCGCCGCTGCACAACGCCGCTGCGGCGCCAGGCGCGACCGGGCTGCACGGCGGCTCGGACCTGCAGCGCACTGGAGGCGCCATGAAGAGCTCGACCCCCGGCGAAAGAACCAGTCGGCCAACCGCTACTCGAACCGAGGACGCCCGATGCACCCGATCGCCCTGAAGCTGCGACTGACCATGTTCACACCGGCAGCAGCCGGTCTGGACAAGCTCCGCGAGTACTTCAGCTACCACGGCGTCTGGTCGCCAGGCGTTCGCTGTCTGCGGCAGTTCACGATCCGCTCGAAGGTGTTGCTGGTCATGGGCATCCTGGCGGCGCCGATGTTGCCGTTGGGCGGCTACGTGGTTCTCGGCCAGAGCCAGGATGTTCGGCTCAACGGCCAGCGCCTTGCGGGCATGGAACTGGCCCTCGCGTCCCTTGGGCTGCAGGCCGAGCTGCTTGCACCGACTGCGGCGCTGGAGACTGGTGAGCCGCGGCCGCCCGACGCACGCAACAGCGCCTATGCTGCGCTCAGGAGCGCGCACCTTCACGCATTGGATCGGGGCCTCGACACGCACGAAGCCTGGGAACGCGGGCAGGTCGACATCGAACGGGCCATCGCCGCGCCAGCCGACCATCTGTCCAGAAGCCAACCCATGCTGCAGGCAGCGCTGTCGGCACTTCAGGATCTGCGCGTCCATGCCGTCTTCGGCTCGGGGCTGCTGTCGAATGGCGATGGGCGTCTTCAGGCGACCAGCGAGCTGGCGGCAGAAGTTCTGCCCTCGCTGCAGACAGCCATCGAGAAGCTTCTTCGCGAGGCGCACGGGGGGCTGGCCAACGGCCGAGGCGGAGAGCTCGAGCGGCATGCGCTCGTGCAGCGCCAGGCCATGGCGCTCGCCGACGTTCTCCGGCTGGAACAGCAGGTGCATCGACACGTCTCGGTTGCCCAGGGCAATGTGGCGCAGAAGGTCAAGTCCGTTCGGGACTTTGCAGCCATGGTCCAACGCGACGTGATGGTGCTCGGCGCGAGCCCCGACCCTTTGGCGGTACGCCTGGCCTATCGACAGGCGAGTGCCGACGTGAGCTTGCTGCGCGAGACTCTGGCCGGGCATGTGACCGAGCAGCTGCGACGTCAGCAGTCCGACGCAGAGGCGATGCGTATTCGCGTCTGTGTCGCGCTCCTGGTGGCGATCCTTCTCTCGGGCTACTTGACCTACTGCTTCTTCCTGGTGATGGCAGGAGGCGTGCGACAGCTTCAGCAGCAGGCCCGCCGAATGGCGGATGGCGACCTGAGTGCGAAGCTCAACCCCTTGGGCCGGGACGAGGTTGCCACCACCATGAACAGCATGTCAGCAGCTCTGACGAGGCTCTCCGACCTGATGGGCTCGGTCAGGCAGGGAGTCGGGGCGGTGAAGCAGGCCTCGGAGGTAGTTGCTGGCGGCAACCGTGACATCGCCGAGCGAAATCAAGCCACGACACGTGCTGTGAACAACGTGTTCGAGGGTGTGCAGAGCAACGCCGAGCAACTGGCTGCCTGCGGGCATCAGGTGGAGAACGTGGTGGCACTGGTGCAGGCACTCAGGCTGGAGAGCGCCCGCAACCGAAAGCAGATGCAGCGGCTGCGTGACCGCATGGCCTCGCTGCGCAACAACAGCGCCGAGATCGGCGAGATCGTGCGCCTGATCGACAACATCGCGTTCCGCACCAACATGCTCGCTCTCAACGCGGCCGTTGAGGCGGGCAAGGCGGGCGACACCGGACGCGGCTTCGCGGTTGTGGCGCACGAGGTGCGGAGTCTGGCCGCCCGGGGTGCCGATGCGGTGCGCCGAATCGCGGAAATCGTCGGTCGATCCACCGACGACATCGAACTCAGCCGCTTGCTGGTGGACGATACGGGGGAAGCCCTTTCCAGAGCCGACCAGCATGTCGACGACATCCACGTCGCCATGGACGACGTCGCAAACCTGTCGCACCGGGGAAGAACCGAATCCAACCGCATCCTCGAGCAGTTGCAGCTCATCCGCAGCGACGCCGAGCTGGGCCTTCAGCGCGTTCAGCAGTTGGCTGAGGCCTCGAAGGACCTTCATGCCCAGGGCCGTAGCCTGGCCTACCGAATCGGGCAGTTCCGACTGAGCTGATCCTCGCTCAGCGCCATCAGGCGAGACTGCCTGCTGCGATGCGCTGCGTAGGCGATGCCCCATTCGGTGATCACCTCCAGCATCTCGGTCGGCGCGACCGTCACCGACTCCTCCGCAGCGGCCGCGGGGGACGCGCGACTCTCGCTCGTCGTCGGAGGTGCTGACCAGGCGGATGATGGGCTGGAACACGAACACGGGGCTGCCGTCGATCAGGTGGTACAGGCGCCGCGGGCCCATCGCAACGCCGGTCACGATCTTGGCCGGGTGCGCCGTCTTGCGACGCCCGGTGAGGACGGCCGCGCTCGATGAGCGGCGTGCTGTCGCGTTGCCTGAGCGGCATCTGAGGGCTGACCTCGGCCACCGCCCTCCCCACCCATGCCACCGCGGTCGGCAGCACGTCGACGCTCACGCCCAGGCTCACGTCGCCGAAGGCGTCGGCGAGGGGGCCGGAGAGCCGCCCAGAGCCCGCGCCAGGGCTCGGCCGCTGCCGTCGGCGGCGGCGCGGGTGGCTTCCCCCTGGGACTCGCCATCACCTCGCGGACCCCGCCCACCAGTGGGAACAGCGGGCCGCGTGGCGGCGGACCAATGCGCGGCTAGAAGCGGTACGCCAGCCTCAACCCACCCCAGTGGCGGCCGTTGACGACGATGGGCGCCGCGGCCTCCTTCATGACGACGAAGTTGCCGCCGCCCATGTCGCGGCGGTAGGTCTGCAGCAGGAAGGGCCGCTGGTTGCGCGCCGAGGCCAGGCCGGTGCGGTCGTTGAAGATGCGGCGGTTGCGGCTGTTGGCCGTGTTCCAGGCGACGTCGCCCGGGCGCTGCGGCTGGCTGTAGCGGGCGTTGTGGCAGGGGATGTAGCCGTTGCGGTCCACCGCGATGCCGAACACCACCTTGTCGGACAGCTCCAGCAGCTTCTCCTGCACCTGCGGGAACAGGCGCTCGGCCAGCGCGACGAAGCGCGTCGTCACCTGGGGCGGGTTGGTGCCTTGCACGGCCTGGTAACGCTCGTCGAACAGGTCGGACTCGCCGATGGTGCCGGTGCGCAGCGCGTCCTCGAGCAGCCGCGCGATCTGGCTGGCGGCCTGCTGCGCGGCGCGGATGCAGGGCGTGTCCTCGGTCTCGAAGCCGCTCTCGGCCACCGCCTCCAGCAGCTGTTCGGAGATCGACAGGAAGGCCTCGGTGCGGTGCAGCGCGCTGCCCAGCACCTGGTTCGTACGGCCCATCTCCGACACGATGCGGCCCATCTGGCCTTCCAGGCCCTCGCAGACCGCCTGGCTGTCGCGGCTGGCGGCCTCGATGCGGCGCACGCCGGCGTCCACCTGCTGCAGCGCGCGGTGCACGGCGCCGGGCTCGCTGCCGTCGCGGCTGACCTCGCGCGCCAGCGCGCCGATGCGGGCGTCGAGCTGCTGCACTGTGCCCATGATGGCCTTGGACGAGACCTCGACCTGGGCCGCGAGGTCCTTGACGGCGTCGGCGACGACGCCGAAGCCGCGCCCGGCCTCGCCGGCCCGCTTGGCCTCGACGCTGGCGTTGAAGGCCACGAGCCGGGTCTGCAGCGCGATCTGCGTGATCTGCTGCGCCGCGTCGCTGACCTGGTGCAGGGTCTGCACGACGGCGCCGACCTCGCCCCCCACGCCGTGCACCGCGTCGCCCACCTGGGCCACGGCGCGCAGGCCGGCGGCCACCTCGTCGGCAATGGCCTGCTGCGCACGTACCACCTCCTGCAGCTGCTGGGCCAGCTCCTGGGTGGCGCCTGCCTGGGCGGCGGCGGTCTTCTGGGTGTCCTCGATGGCCCCGCGCACCTCGGCCGCCTCGCGGCCCAGGAGCGAGGCCTTGGGTGCCAGCGTCTCCACGAGCTGGCGGCCGTCGCCGGGCAGAGCGGGCGAGTGGGCGGTGGACTCGGGCTCGGGCTCCCGCCGGAACAGGGACAGGCGGCCCATGCTCACCACTCCCGCAGCTTGGTTCGCAGCCGGGCGATGCTCTGGCTGTGCAGCTGGCACACGCGGCTCTCGGTCACGCCCAGCACGGCGGCGATCTCCTTGAGGTTCATGTCGTGCTCGTAGTACATGCTCATCACGTACTGCTCGCGCTCGGGCAGGTTCTTGATGGCGTCGACGAGCGCCTGGCGCATGCGCTGGTCCTGCAGCCGCGCCACGGGGTTGGCGTCGGCGTCCATGACGTGGCGGTCGAGGTAGTCGTCGTCGCCGTCGTCGCCGCTCATGTCCTCGAGGTAGATCAGCTGCGTGCCACGCACCTTGCCCAGCAGTTCCTGGTAGTCGGTGAGCGACAGCCCCATCTCGCGCGCGATCTCGCTCTCGCTCGGGGCGCGGCCGAAGCGCTGCTCGAGCTTGTGCACGGCGGCCTCGATGCTGCGCTGGTGGCGGCGGTCGCCGCGGCTCATCCAGTCGTTGCCGCGCAGCTCGTCGAGCATGGCGCCGCGGATGCGCTGGGTGGCGAAG
>JBILSW010000287.1:0-4756 GCA_044371895.1 Rubrivivax sp. | reverse complement strand
CACGCAGGTGTCCATCCACTCCGACACGCTCAACGAGAGCGGCTTCGTCGAGGACACCATCGCCGCCACCGCGGGCCGCACGCTGTGCGCCTTCCACACCGAGGGCGCGGGCGGCGGGCACGCGCCCGACATCCTGCGCGTGATCGGCACCGAAAACTTCCTGCCCAGCAGCACCAACCCCACCATGCCCTACACCGTGAACACGGTGGACGAGCACCTGGACATGCTGATGGTGTGCCACCACCTCGATGCGTCCATCGCCGAGGACCTGGCCTTCGCAGAGAGCCGCATCCGCCGCGAAACGATCGCCGCGGAGGACGTGCTGCACGACCTGGGCGCCATCAGCATGATGAGCTCCGACAGCCAGGCCATGGGCCGCGTCGGCGAGGTCATCATCCGCACCTGGCAGACGGCGCACAAGATGAAGGCGCAGCGCGGCTGGCTGGCGCCACCGCCCGAGCGCGCCCGCGTCCACCCGGTGGAGGCCGACCCGCGCAACGACAACTTCCGCGTCAAGCGCTACGTTGCCAAGTACACGGTGAACCCGGCCATCGCCAACGGCATCGGCCACGAAGTGGGCCGTGTGGCGGTGGGACAGTGGGCCGATCTGGTGCTGTGGCGGCCGGCGTTCTTCGGCGTGAAGCCCAGCCTCATCCTCAAGGGCGGATTCATCGCGCACGCGCTGATGGGCGACGCCAACGCCAGCATCCCCACGCCGCAGCCGGTGCACTACCGGCCGATGTTCGGCAGCTTCGGGCGTGCGCTGCAGACCACCAGCATCACCTTCCTGAGCCGGATCGCGCTGAAGAACGGCGTCGGCGAGCAGCTCGGCCTGAGGCGGCACCTGTCGGCCGTGAGTGGCTGCCGCACGGCGCGCAAGCACCACATGGTGCTCAACGGCTACATGCCGGTGATGGAGGTCGACCCGCAGACCTACCGCGTGCGCGCCGACGGCCAGCTGCTCGGCTGCGACCCGGCCACCGTGCTGCCGATGGCGCAGCGCTACTTCCTGTTCTGAAGGTTCAGCGGGGCCGCGAGTGGGCGCGCAGCCACGCCGCGAAGGCGGCCTCGTCGAGCGTGCCGGCGGCCACGGCGAGCATGGTCAGCACGCAGGCCGCGTCTTCGGCGACGAGGTCGAAGCCGTTCAGGGACAGGAACAGTTCCACCGCAACGAAGGCCGTGCGCTTGTTGCCATCGGTGAATGGATGGTTCTTGGCCAGGCCCACGCCGTAGGCAGCGGCCAACGCTGCGGCATCGGGGTCGCCATAGGCCGCGAGGTTCTGCGGCCGCGCCAGGGCCGACTCGAACAAGCCCAGGTCGCGCACGCCGGCAGCACCACCATGCTCGGCCAGTTGCTCCTCGTGCACCGCCAGCAGCACGTCGGCCGCGAGCCAGCGCCAAGTCTCGTTCACTTGGCCAGCTCGCGCAGCACCTGGCGGCGCTGCTTCATGATCTCGCGCGCCTCGGTCATCTGTGCCTCGAACTCGGCGCTGTACGGCGTGAGCTTGATGCCGTCAGCCGCGTCGGTCAGGTAGACCGTGTCGCCCTTCTCCAGCTTCAGCCGCGCCAGCACCTCCTTGGGCAGGATCACGCCGACGGAATTGCCGATCTGGGTGAGCTTCAGCGCGGTCATGGCGGGGCCTCCAACGTTATAACGTTCGTTATACTCGCGCACCATGCTGACCGTCAACAAGCTCATTCCCGGCGCCCGCGGCCTGGCCGGGGTGCTGCTCAAGCGCGCCGCCACCGTCGAGCTCGACTGGGACGTGCGGCAGAAGAGCCGCTTCGATGCCACCGACTCGCAGGGCCGCACGCTGGGCGTGTTCCTGCCGCGCGGCACGGTGGTGCGCGGCGGCGACGCGCTGGTGGCCGAGGACGGCTCGATCGTCGTCGTCAAGGCCGCGCCGCAGCCGGTGCTGGTGGTGACGCCCTGCGCCGAGCACGGCAGCCCCTTCGACCTGGTGCGCGCCGCCTACCACCTGGGCAACCGCCACGTGGCGCTGGAGCTGCAGCCCGACCACCTCAAGCTCGAGCCCGATCACGTGCTGGCCGACATGCTGCGCGCGATGCACCTGATCGTGAACGAGCAGCAGGCGGCGTTCGAGCCCGAAGGCGGTGCCTACGCGGTGGGTGGCCACGGCCACGGCCATGATCACGGGCAAGACCACAACCACGGCCACGGCCACGCCCCGGCCCGCAAGCCCGTGCCCATCGCGGTGACGGCGGCGCCCGTGCCGCACGTGCACGGCCCGGGCTGCGGACACGATCACGGTCACGACCACGGCCATGGCCACGACCACCACCACCGTCACTGACACCGCCCGCACCGACGCCACGCGGCTGCAGCTGATGTGGCTGGCCTCGCCGGCCTTGCCGGTGGGTGGCTTCAGCTACTCCGAGGGCCTGGAGGCCGCGGTCGACACCGGCCTCGTGCACGACGAGGCCACCGCCGCCGCGTGGCTGGCCGATCAGCTGCCGCTGGTGCTGGCGCGCAGCGACGGCGCTGCGATGGCCGACGCCTGCCGCGCCTGGGCCGCGCACGATGAGGCCGCGGTGAGGACGCTAAACCACTGGATCTCGCAGACCCGCGAGACCGCCGAGCTGCGCCTGCAGGCCGAGCAGATGGGCCGCTCGCTGCTGGAATGGCTGAGAAACAGCCCGCACGCCGCCGACACCCGCATCGCGCAGCTCGCCGCCCTGCCCCCCGCGCCCACCTGGCCGGTGGCCTTTGCGCTGGCCGCCACGCTGGCCGGCGCCACCCCGCGCGACGCGCTGCTGGCCTTCGCCTGGGGCTGGGCCGAGAATCTGGCGCAGGCCGCCATGAAGGCCGTGCCGCTGGGCCAGGCCGCGGCGCAGCGCATGCTGGTCGCGCTCGCGGCCCAAGTGCCGGTCGCCGTCGACATCGCCCTGGCGACGCCGCCCGAGGCCCGCCAGGCCTTCGCCCCGGGGCTGGCCATCCTCTCGGCCCGCCACGAAACCCAGTACTCGCGACTGTTCCGATCATGACGCCCAGACTGCACGCCATCCCCGGTCGCACCAAGAAGCTCCCGCCGCTGCGCGTGGGCGTCGGCGGCCCCGTCGGCTCCGGCAAGACCACGCTGGTGGAGATGCTGTGCAAGGCGATGCGCGAGACCTGGGACCTGGTCGTCGTCACCAACGACATCTACACCAAGGAAGACCAGCGCCTGCTCACCGTGGCCGGCGCGCTGGCGCCCGAGCGCATCGTGGGCGTAGAGACCGGCGGCTGCCCGCACACCGCCATCCGCGAGGACGCCTCCATCAACCTCGAGGCCGTCGACCGCCTGCTCGAGCAGTTCCCGGATGCCGACATCGTGTTCATCGAGAGCGGCGGCGACAACCTCGCGGCCACCTTCAGCCCCGAGCTCTCCGACCTCACGATCTACGTCATCGACGTCGCCGCTGGCGAGAAGATCCCGCGCAAGGGCGGCCCGGGAATCACGAAGAGCGATCTGTTCGTCATCAACAAGACCGACCTCGCGCCGCATGTGGGCGCCGACCTCTCGGTGATGGAGGCCGACACCCGCCGCATGCGCCCGCTGCACGCCACGACGCGGCCCTACGTGATGACCAACCTGCGCACGCGGCAGGGCTTGGCCGAGGTGGTGGCCTTCATCGAGCAGCGGGGTCTGCTGCGGGCCTGATCGGCCCGATCGGCCTGATCGCGCGCAGCGTCACGCCGTGAGCAAGCTCTACTTCCGCTACGCCGCGATGAACGCCGGCAAGAGCACGCACCTGCTGCAGGCCGCCTACAACTACGAGGAGCGAGGCATGGCGGTGCGGCTGTTCACCGCCGCGCTCGACAACCGTTCCGGCGTCGGCCTCATCGGCTCGCGCCTGGGTCTGACGCGGCAGGTCGAGACCTTCGGCCCCGACACCGTGTTCGACTCGGCCTGGGTGGGCGACGACGTGGCCTGCCTGCTCATCGACGAGGCGCAGTTCCTCACGCCCGGGCAGGCGCGGCAGCTGCACCGCCTGGCGCACCGGCACCCGGTGCCGGTGCTGTGCTACGGCCTGCGCGGCGATTTCCGCGGCGAGCCGTTCCCGGGCTCGGCCATGCTGCTGACGCTGGCCGACGAGCTGGAGGAGATGAAGACCATCTGCGCCTGCGCGCGCAAGGCCAGCATGAACCTGCGCATCGACGCTGAGGGCCGCCGCGTCCAGGACGGCGAGCAGGTGCTGATCGGCGGCAACGACCGCTACCGCGCGGTGTGCCCGAGCTGCTTCTACAGCGAGGTCGAAGACCCGGCGCACGCGCCGGGACTCTTCGGCTGACGGGGCGGCGAACGGCATCAGCGCCTGAGCTGCCCGAGGGGCACCGTTCGTCGCATTGCTGCCGCGAGCGGGCACCTGCTGGCCGCGCTGCTGCTGTCGCTGCTGGCCGTCGCCTTCGCCGGGAGCCCCGCCTCGGCGCAGGCGCCAAAGCCGCGCATCGAGAAGGCTACCGACCTGCCGCGTTTCGCCTACAAGGTCAGCGGCAACCTGGAAGACATGGTGCGCGACCCGGCACGCTTCCAGCCCTTTGCGGCGGCGCTGCGCAAGGACGTGGAATCGGTGCTGGCCGACTACGACATCCCCGACAAGGCCACGCTGCGCGGCCTGATGGGCCAGCTGATGCTGCTGGACTACCTCGACGGCCGCTGGGAGGCGGCGCTGGCCCGCGCCGAGCGGGTGCGGGCCTTGCAGGACAAGCCGGCCGACAAGCTGCTGTCCGGCCTGCGGCTGATCGGGTTGGCCC
>JBILSW010000284.1:0-4779 GCA_044371895.1 Rubrivivax sp. | reverse complement strand
TGCCCAGCGCACGGGCGAACGGGCTGCCGGCGTTGACCTCGCTCTTGAGATGCGCCACCAGCTCGCGCTGGCGCTCGCTGTCGCTCTCGTCGGCCAGCGCGGTGAGCGCGCGCTCCAGCGGCAGGCCGCTGCTCACCAGGCCCGCGAGCTGCCTCGTCCACACCGCGCGCGAGGTCGCGGAGAACACCCGCCGCGTGAAGCGCGCCGGGCTGCCGTCGCTGCCCCCGCCCGTGCCCACGGGCGTGACAGCCAAAGGCACCAGCGCACGCGAGCGCAGTTGCTGGCGTGCGGCCCGGGCGTTGTCGGCCTCCAGCAGGCCGGTCTCGGCCTTGCCGTTGGCGTCCAGGGCCTCGAAGCGGTAGGCCGGCATCCTCAGTCCCGCGTCACGCGAATGACTTCCTCGAGCGAGGTGACGCCGGCCCTCACCAGCCGCTCGCCGTCGTCGCGCATGGAGCGCAGCCCGCCGCGCTGCGCCGCGGCCAGCAGCTCGCTTTCGGGCGCGCGCTCGTGCACGAGCCCGCGGATGGCGTCGTCGGCCACCATCAGCTCGTAAACCCCGGTGCGACCCTTGTAGCCGGTGCCGCCGCAGGCCGGGCAGCCCACCGGGTGCCAGTGGCCGTGGTCGTCGCGCCGCTTGCAGGCCGGGCACAGCTTGCGCACCAGGCGCTGCGCCAGCGTGCCCAGCAGGCTGCTCGACAGCAGGTAGGGCTCGACGCCCATGTCCACCAGCCGCGTCACCGAGCTGACGGCGTCGTTGGTGTGCACCGTGGCCAGCACCAGGTGGCCGGTGAGGCTGGCCTGGATGGCGATCTGCGCGGTCTCGAAGTCGCGGATCTCGCCGATCATGATGACGTCCGGGTCCTGGCGCAGGATGGCGCGCAGCGCCTTGCCGAACGTGAGTTCGATCTTCGGGTTGACCTGCGTCTGCCCGATGCCGGGCAGCTCGTACTCCACCGGGTCCTCCACCGTCAGCACGTTGGTGGTGGCGGTGTCGACGCGGCCCAGGCTCGCGTACAGCGTGGTCGTCTTGCCGCTGCCGGTCGGGCCGGTGACGAGCACGATGCCGTGCGGCTGCTGCACCAGCCGCTCGAAGGCCGAAAGCACCTCGCCGTCCATGCCCAGGCCCTCGAGCGTGAAACGACTCTCGGTCTTGTCCAGCAGCCGCAGCACTGCGCGCTCGCCGTGCGCGCTGGGCAGCGTGCTCACGCGCACGTCGATGGCGCGGCCGCCGATGCGCAGCGAGATGCGCCCGTCCTGCGGCAGGCGCTTCTCGGCGATGTCGAGCTCTGCCATGATCTTCAGGCGCGATATCAGCGCCGCGTGCAGCGCCTTGTTGGGCTGCACCACCTCGCGCAACGTGCCGTCGACGCGGAAGCGCACGCTGCTGCTGCGCTCGTAGGGCTCGATGTGGATGTCGCTGGCGCCGTCCTTCGCGGCCTGCGTCAGAAGCGCGTTGAGCATGCGGATGATGGGCGCGTCATCGGCGGCCTCCAGCAGGTCTTCCACCGCAGGCAGGTCCTGCATCATCCGGGACAGGTCCACGCCGCTCTCGACCTCGCCGATGACGGCCGCGGCACTGCCCTCGCCGCCGGCGTACACGGCCGCGATGCGCCCGGCCAGCGTGGCCGCGGCCTCGCGCTCGAAGCGCTGCACGGCGTGCAGCCGCGTCACCTCGGCCAGCGCGGCCAGCGGCGTGGTCTCGGCGGCCCACAGCGCGAGCTGCCCGCCGTCGTCCTCGAGCAGCAGCGTGTGGGCCTTGGCGAAGGCGTAGGGCAGCGGGTGGCGGGCCATGGCGCTGGCGTCCTCAGGGCGAGGCCGCGCCGCGCGGCGCCGCAGCCGGTGCAGGCGCCGGCGCGGCCGCGGGGGCCGGCGCCAGCGGCGGCAACACCGGCGACTCGTTGATCGGCATCGCCACGCTGGGCGCGGGCTGCGCGCGCTGCTGCTGGGCGCGGATCTGGTCGTAGCGGTCCACGCTCAGGCGGCCGGCGCTGTCGGCGTCGCGCACCACCACCGGGCGCAGGAACACCATGAGGTTGGTGCGCCGGCGCTCGCGGCTCTCGCTGCGGAACAGGGCGCCGATCAGCGGGATGTCGCCCAGCAGCGGCACCTTGCTGCGCGTGGTGACGAAGCGGTCCTCGATGAGGCCGCCCAGCACCAGGATGGCGCCGTCGTCCACCACCACCGTGTTCTCGATCGAGCGCTTGGTGGTGCTCGGCCCGGCGTTGCTTGTGCCGGCCGCCGTGGTCTCCTTGACGCTGCTCTGCTCCTGGAAGATCTGCATGCGCACCGCGCCGCCCTCGCCGATCTGCGGCTTGATGCGCAGCGTGATGCCAACGTCTTTGCGCTCGATCGTCTGAAACGGGTTGGTGGTGCCGGTGCCGGTGCTGGTGAACTGCCCGGTGATGAAGGGCACGTTCTCGCCGACCACGATCTTGGCCTCCTCGTTGTCGAGCGTGATCAGGTTGGGCGTGCTGATGATGTTGGTGTCGCTCTGGCTCTGCAGCAAGCGCGCCACCGCCGCCAGCGACGTGACGCCGTTGATCACGCTCAGCAGGCCCAGGTTCAGGCCCTGGCCCAGGTTCACCTGGCCCCGCGCCGCAGACGTGTTGATGTCGATGATGCTGGGCCGGCCGCTGGCGCCGAAGTTGGTGCCGGCGACGAGGCCGAAGCGGTCGCCGCTCTTGCCCAGCAGGCCCTGCCACTGGAAGCCGAAGTCGGCGCTGTCGCTGGGCGCGACCTCGACGATCATGCTCTCGATGTAGACTTGGGCGCGGCGCGTGTCGAGCTGATCGATCAGGGCGCGGACCTGCCGGTACAGCGGCTCGGGCGCGGTGATGATGAGGCTGTTGGTGGCCGGGTCGGCCTGCACGAAGCCGCCCGTGGTGGGCTGGCCTGCGCCCGACAGCGGCGCCACCGCCGCGGCTGCCGCGCCGGGCTGGCCCGGCGCCGCTGGCACGGCCGGGGTGGCCGCGCCCGGCGAGGCAGAGCTCCCGCCGCCGCTGCTGGGGAATGCGGCGCGGATCACCGTGGCCAGCCGAGTCGCGTCGGCATTTTTCAGGTGCACCACGTACAGACCGCCGGTCTCGCCGCCAGCGGCGCCCGGCCGGTCCAGCCGTGCGATGCTGGCGCGCAGCGTGGCCAGCCGCGCCGGATTGGCCGCGCGGATGACCAGCGCGTTGGCCCGCGAGTCGGCCAGCACCGTGATGGCGCCGCCGCCACCGCCGGGCACGCCGGGCACGCCCGGCACGCCGCCGGAGCCGCCGTCGGCCAGGCGCTGCACCAGCGGCGCCAGGTCGGCGGCCACCGCGTGCTGCAGCGGCACGATCTCGATGTCGGTGCCGCTGGGCTGGTCGAGCGCGGCGACGATCTGCCCGAGCCGGCGCAGGTTGTCGGCGTAGTCGGTGATCACCAGCGAGTTGGTGCCCGGCGCCGCGTTGATGGTGTTGTTGGCGCTGATCAGCGGCCGCAGCACGGCCACCAGGTTGTTGGGGTTCTCGTAGCGCAGCGGGAAGATCTGCGTGATGACGGTGTCGCCACGCGCAGGCGCCTCGCCCACGCTCACCGTGCCGGCCTGCAGCTTGGCGTCGGCCTCGGGCACCACCTTGAGCAGGCCGCCGGTTTCCACGACGGCGAAGCCCAGGCCGCGCAGCGCCGCCACGTAGCTGCTGTAGGCATCGCGGATGCTCTGCGGCTGCTCGCTGTAGACGGTGATGCTGCCCTTGACGCGCGGGTCGACGACGATGTTGCGCTCGATCATCGCCGCGAAGGCGCGCGACACGGCCTCGATGTCGGCGTTGACGAAGTTGACGGTCACCGGCGCGCGCGAGCGCGGGTTGATCGTCTGCGCCTGCAGCGGCGCGGCCGGCAGCGCCAGCACGCCGGCCAGCAGCACGGCCAGCAGGCGCTGCGCGCGCGGGCGGATGGGCAGGCCCGGAGGCGTTGGCTTCATGGTCATCCGATCGAGATGAGACTCACCGCGCCCTGGCGGCGGCCGATGATGTTGAGCAGGTTGGCCAGTGCCGCTTCGGCCTCGGGCACGGCGCTGGCCTGGCCGCGGAAGCGCAGCCGGGGCGCCCACTCGCCCTGGCCGCTGAGCTGCAGCGCGCCCTGGTCGGTGGCCAGCGCCAGCGTGGCGCCGCCGTCGTCGCGTGACTGCACGGTGAGGCTGTAGTCGCCCAGCACCGGCAGCGTCGTCAAGCGGCTGCCGGCGCCACGCAGGGCGACGTCGAGCCGGCCGCTGAAGCGCCAGCGCCCCTTCACCGACTCGGCGGCGAATCCGGGGCTGGCCAGCGTCATGCTGCCGCGCGGAGCCAGCGTGTTCCAGGGCGTGCCCAGCCCGGCCAGGACCTGCATGGGCCACTGGCCCAGCGCCGCGTCGGCGTCGGCCGGCGGCGGCAGCGCCACGCGCAGGCGGCCGGGGCCTCCGTCCACGCGGAGCACCAGCGCGCGCGCGGTGCAGCAGTCCTGGCGCAGCGTGACCGCGAGCGCCAGCCCGTCCAGGCCCAGCGTCCAGTGCAGCCGGCCCGGCAAGGCGGCGGCGTCGCGGCTGCCCGGCCCGCCGGCCAGCACCAGCACGGCGCTGCCCGACCACAGCGTGCCGCGGGCATCGGCCAGCAGCAAGCGTTCGCCGCTGGCGGCCGCGGCGGCGCGCGCCAGCCAGGCCGCGGGCGGCCACAGCAGCAGCGCCACCACGGCGCCCAGCAGCCCACCGGCAATCGCCAGGCCGATGCCGCGCGGCCGGCGGGCCGCCAGGCCCAGGGCCGAGCGGCGTGTTGGGGC
>JBILSW010000283.1:0-4786 GCA_044371895.1 Rubrivivax sp. | reverse complement strand
AGCGCCGCTTGCCGGTGAGCAGTTCCTGCATGGCGCCTTGCTTGATCTGGCGCTGCTTGCTCAGCAGTTGCTCCAGCGAGTCGATCAGGGTGTCGGCGTCAGTGAGGGTCTCTGCAATCGCGTCTTGTTCGGGGCGCGATGGCAACGGAAACAAGAAGCCAACGGCGTCTCCAATATTGAACTGTTTCTGCGCTGTTCCGTACTGAACGTTTGCTACCTGCCTCTTGCCGAGAGGCGAATTCATCGCATAGCAAAGCCAGTCGGAGTTGAGCGCTGCAGCGCGGCGAACGATCATCATCGAAGCGCAGTTGCATCCATCCAGCTCTGCGGGTACGACCGCAGTAACGCCGGGATCTCCGACTCGCACCGTTACCAGATCACCAGCTCGTAGAACGGACGCTGGAATGGCTGAGTTGCTGTCCGGCGTGATTCGCTTAGCGCTTTCGTGGTCAATTCGGTTCGCGCTTACTTGTGAGCCCAAAAGCATCGGGATGCTTCCGGCGGGCGAAAAGTAGGACGACGGATTTATGACCAACCCAACCGACACACCACCTGAAATCTGGTCAAGCCGCTTCAGTGGCCAGTCGACAGGAAGCTCACCCGACTCCGTGCGGTGTCGGGGGGAACGGTACCTAGCGGCAGGCTCCCTCACCTCCATGCAAACCCCATCCGCTCCAGATGCCCCGCCACGCGCGCCTCGGCCTCGCTCACCTGCTGCGCCAGCGCCGGCAGCGTCTGCCCATAGCGGTCGGCGAGCACCTTCACCCGCGCCGTCAGCGCCTGGCTCACCCGCTCCAGCTCGCCCTGCGTGGCGGCCTGCAGCGCGGCCATCCACTTATGGTCCACCACCAGGGCCTGCACCTCGGCGGGGGTGAGCTGCGCGTACCGGGCCAACGCCTTCGCATCCAGCGCCGCGTCCAGCGCCTTGATGCGCTTCTTCAGCGCCGCCGCCTGCTCGCTGCAGGCCAGCCAGCGCTGCAGCACCGCGCGCTCGTCGTCGGCGCCGGGCTCGCCGGCCAGCTCCTTCAGGCGCGCCTTCACCTCCTTCTCGACGATCTTGTCGAAGCCGCTGAAGGCCGCATCCTCGCCGCCGTGCTCGTCTTCCAGCTCGGCGCGGGCGGCCTCGGCGGCGTCGAGCTCGGCGGCCAGCTGCGCCAGCGCCGCCTGCTCGGCCGCAAAGTGCACCTGCACCAGCAGCGCCTTCGGCACCAGGTCGCAGGCCCAGCCCTTGTCGACCGTCTTGCCGGGCTGGCCGTCCTTGCCCTTCTTCGTCTCGACCACGCGGTGGGGCTCGGCCTTCCAGCCAGCGTCGGCCAGCAGGTAGGCGTCGTCCTGCATCGTGGTGGCCCAGAAGTCCATGGCGTGCTGGTAGACGGCGTACGGGTCCACCAACGCGGCGCCCACGGGTTGCTCCTGGTAATGCGCCAGCAGGCCCTCGGCCAGTTCCACCACCAGCCGCTTGGGCTGCAGCCCCTGCTGCAGCGCCTTCAGCCGCGGTGCGGTGCGCGCTCGCCAGGCCTCGAAGTGCGCCGCCATGGCCTGCGTGAAGGCGCCGAACTCCGGGTGGCCGTGGATGGTGGCCTTCACCGCGCTGCCCGGCACCCGCAGCGCCAGGTAGCCGGGGCGCAGCGGCTCGAACAGCGCGCCTTGCAGCGCCGGGCAGACGGCCCAGTAGGGCGCAAGCGCGTCCACGTCGGCCTGCGGGATGCCGCCGTTCAGGTGGGCGTCGATGTCCTGCGGGTCTTCGGGGGTGCTGCCGTCGATGTAGCGCGGGAGGTTGAGGTTGAAGTCGTTCTTCTCGATCTCGTCGAAGCCCACCCAGCGGGCGTAGCGGGGGTCGGGGTCATCGGGGGCATCAGGGGCATCAGAGATGAGGCCGCCACCGGGCCCGCGCTCCAGCCGCTTCACGGCGTCGACGATGCGGTGGATGTCGCGTTCGCGCAGGCGGTTCTTGGGGCCGTCCTTCATGAAGCCCTGGCTGGCATCGACCATCAGGATGCCCCGGCGCGCCTCGTCGCCGAAGCCGGCGCCGGCCTTGTCGATGACGACGATGCAGGCCGGGATGCCGGTGCCATAGAACAGGTTGGCCGGCAGGCCGATGAGCGCGTGGATGAGCCCGCGCCGCACCAGCGCGCGGCGGATGTCGGCCTCGGCGTTGCCGCGGAACAGCACGCCGTGCGGCAGGATGCAGGCGGCGCGGCCGGTACTCTTGAGAGAGCGAATGATGTGCAGCAGGTAGGCGTAGTCGCCCTGCTTGTCGGGCGGCACGCCGAAGCCGCTGTCGCCGCCGAAGCGGCCGAATGGATCGGCCGCGGGCGCCAGGCCGGTGCTCCAGCGCTTGTCGGAGAACGGCGGGTTGGCCACCACGTAGTCGAAGGTCTTGAGCTGCCCGCCGTCCAGGAACTTGGGCGCGGCCAGGGTGTTGGCGTGTTCGATGAGCGCACCGGGGTTGTGGTGCAGGATCATGTTCATGCGCGCCAGGCCGCTGGTGACCTCGTCCTTTTCCTGGCCGTACACGCTCACGGGCATGGCCGCGGCGTCGGCCACCTTCAGCAGCAGGCTGCCGCTGCCGCAGGTGGGGTCGTACACGGTGGTGTTGGGCGTGGTGGCGGCCTCGGCGATGCCCAGCACCGCCGCCATCACGCGGCTCACCTCGGCCGGCGTGTAGAACTGGCCCTTGCTCTTGCCGCTTTCGGTGGCGAAGTGGCGCATGAGGTACTCATACGCGTCGCCCAGGATGTCGTCGCCATCGGCGCGGTTTTTCGAGAAGTCGAGGTCGGGCGACTGGAAGATGGCGATCAGGTTGCCCAGCTTCTCGACCTTCTCCTTGCCCTGGCCCAGCAGTGCGTCGTCGTTGAAGTCGGCCTTGATGACGAGGTGGTTGGCCTCTTCGAGCGGGCGGATGATGGTCTTGTTGATCTGGTCGCCGATGTCGCTGCGGCCCTTGAGCGCCACCAGGTCGGCGAAGCTGGCACCCTGGGGAATCTGGATGGGGGCAAAGGGCTGGCCGGCGTACTTGTCGCTGACGTACTTGATGAACAGCATCACCAGCACGTAGTCCTTGTACTGGCTGGCGTCCATGCCGCCGCGCAGTTCGTCGCAGCTGGCCCAGAGCTTGGCGTAGAGGTCGGATTTCTTGATCGGCATGGTCAGGGGGCGCGTCGAGGGGCTCACCCGCGTCGACGCCGCGCCAGAAGCACCGGCGGCGCCGGGGATGCAGAAGTCTAGGAGGCCGCCGCTGCCGCCCGCCGCTGGCTCGCCCCCAGCCACAGCAGCGCCACGCCCAGCAGCGCCAGCGGCGCCAGCGAGCCAAGGTTCAGCCACGTCCAGCCCTGCGTGGTGATGAGCGCGCCCGCGCTCACCGAGCTCAGCGCCATGGTCCAGAACACGCAGGCGTCCATGAAGCCCTGCGCGCGCGTCTTCTCCTCGGGGCGGTAGGTCTGCGTGAGCAGCGTGCTGCCGCCGGTGTAGAGGAAGTTCCAGCCCACGCCCAGGGCGGCCAGCGCGATGAGGAACTGCATCAGCTCCACGCCCGACAGCGCCACCGCCACGCACACGATGTTGAGCAGCAGCCCCACGGCCATCACCGGCAGGGCCCCGAATCGCCTGATGAGGCTGCCGGTGAAGAAGCTGGGCACGAACATGCCCAGCACGTGCCACTCCAGCACCAGCGCCGCGCTCTCGAAGGGGTGCTTGCACTGCTGCATGGCGATCGGCGTGGCCGCCATCAGCAGGTTCATGACGCCGTAGCCCAGCGCCGCCGCCATCACGGCCACCACGAAGGCCGGCTGGCGCGCCAGCTCGGCGATGGGGCGCCCCGCCGGCGCGCCCGGCACCGGCGCGGGCAGGGCCGGGAAGCGGATGAAGCCCATCACCACCAGCCCCACCAGCGCCACGCCCACCAGCGCCAGGTAGGCGCCCACGAAGGGTGTGGCGAACCAGCCGCGCGTGGCACTGGCCAGGTTGGGCCCGAGGAAGGCGCCCAGCACGCCACCGGCCAGCACCCACGACAGCGCGCGCTCGCGGAAGGCCGGCGCCGCCAGCTCGATGCCGGCGAAGCGGTAGAGCTGGCCGTTGGCGCTGTAGAAGCCGGCCACCACGGTGGAGGCCACCAGCAGCCAGAAGCTGCCGATGCCGACGGCCAGCGCGCACGAGGCCGCCGAGGCCGCGGCCACGACGAGGCCGATCTGGAAGCTGCGCTGCCGGCCCAGCCGCGCCTGCAGCCGCGCCACCGGCATGGCCGACAGCGCCGCGCCGACCACGTAGCCCGTCACCGGCAGCGTCGCCATCCAGCCCCAGGGCGCCAGCTGCAGCCCCACCAGGCCGTTGATGGCGATGAAGGTGACGTTGTTGGTGAGGAACAGCGCCTGGCAGAAGGCCAGCAGCAGCAGGTTGCGGTTCACGCCGTCGGTCGGGGGTGGGGTTGCGCCGATCATGGCAGCTGCGGGCGGCCGGCGGCCGGCGGCAAAACGCGGCGGTTCATCGCACAGTGCACGCCCGGCCGACGCGATCGGGCCGCACGCGCCCCCCGGCCGACGTCGGCCCTGCTTATGATGGCCCGCCCCGCAAAGGGGCATACCGCCCACCCGCCCACCCACAGCAGGAGTCGACGCATGGCCCTCATGGACTTCATCAAGAAGCAGTTCATCGACGTCATCGAGTGGGTCGAGGACGGCGACGGCACGCTGGCCTGGCGCTATCCGATCGCCGACCGCGAGATCCAGTACGGCGGCTCGCTGACGGTGCGCGAGTCGCAGATGGCGGTGTTCGTCAACGAGGGCAAGGT
>JBILSW010000282.1:0-4797 GCA_044371895.1 Rubrivivax sp. | reverse complement strand
CGGCCAGCGCCTGCGACTCGGCCCAGTGCAGCGTGGCGCGGTGGCCGGCCAGCAGCCCGGCACGTGCCAGTTCCGCCGCGCCGCTGCCGATGCCGCCCAGCATCGCGCCCTCGGCGTCGAGCCGGACCAGCAGCGGTCGCAGCGTCGCCCGCAGGCCGGGCGGCACGGCGCGGTCGCTCACCACCACCAGGGCCTGCAGCGGCGGCGCGTTGGCGAAGGCGCGGTCCACCGCCACGCGCGTGGCGCACTGCGCCGCCACGGGGGCGCCGTCGGCCGACAGCTGCAGCACGCGCCAGGCCTGCGGCCCCAGCGTGTCTGCCGCTGCCGCCAGCGCGTCGGTCGCGCCGGCCAGCGACAGCAGCGAGAAGCCGGGCAGCAGCGCGAACCCAATGGCGCCGCCGGGGCCCGCGGGCGTGGCAGGCAGCAGGGCCGCCGCCGGCAGCGGCGGAAGGCCCGCGGTCATGGGCTCGCCCACACCCTCAGCCGCTCCAGGGCGTGGCCAGCGGCTGCGCCAGCCGCACGGGGTGCAGGTCCAGGCGCGCGTCGGCCACGCCCAGGCCGCCGTCGGCAGCCACCCAGCCGCGCGTGCCCGGGCCCCGGTGCAGGCGCCAGGCGAAGGCCGGGCCGCCGTCGCCGGGCGGTGGCAGGAAGCTCAGGCCGTGCAGCTCGGCGCGGTCGCCGTCGACCAGGCGCTGCATCGCACGCACGATCACGCCCTCGTCGAGCATGGCCGGGTAGAAGGCCGGGCCGGGGTTGGCGGCGCGGTGGTCGCCGGACAGGGGATCGACCGGCCGGCCCGCGCCGGCCGCCGGGGTGGCGATGCGGCTGGCCAGGGCCAGGCGGTCGCCGGGGCGCAGCCAGTGCAGCCTGGCGCCGCGCAGCGACAGGGGCGCCAGCGCCTCGACCTGCGCCTCGGCCAGGTCGGCCACCAGCACGCCGTGGCGGCCCAGCACCTGGAGCGTGCCGGCCTGAAGCAGCGCGGCGCTGTCCTCCTCCACGCCAAGGCCCAGCGGCACGCGGCGGCTGGCCATCAGCGGCAGCAGCCGCCCGATGCGGCCGCGCGCCACGAAGTGCTGGTCGACCGCAAGCTGAGGCGGCAGGAAGCCGAAGCCGCGGTCGACCTCCAGGCCGTCGCGCAGCGTGCCGCGCAGCGCCCCGATGAGGTCGGGCGCGTCGCGGAAGCAAACCGAGCTGAGCACCGCGGCCCCCGAGCTCGAACCGGCCACGAGGCCGCCGCGCGCGTGCAGCGCGTGCAGGGCCTGCAGCAGCGGCGTGGGCTCGCCCCTCGGGGCCAGGGTGTCGAGCAGCCTGGCCTGCGCGCCACCGGTGAAGAACACGCCCTGCGAGGCCGCCACCGCGTCCACCCAGCGCGGTGCGTGGGCGGCGGCCATTGCCGCATCGGCACCGCCGTGCATCGGCGCCACCTCGATGGCCACGCCGCGCACGCCGTGGCGCCGCAGCCGCTCGTCGACCCGCGCGGCCGCGCGCTGCGGCTCGCCCGAGGCGGCCGCGATCACGGCCACCTGCGCGCCCGCGCCACCGGCCAGCGCGGCCAGTCGGCCCCAGAACGCGTCGTTGTCGTCGTTCAGGGCGCCGCCCGCGGCCAGCACCGGGCCGGCAGGGCCCGCCGGCCCGGCCGCCCTGGCCCAGGCCGCGTGGCCGGTGGCGAGCGTGGCCAGCGAGGCTAGCGAAGTGGCGAACCGGCGGCGGTCGATGAACGGTCGTGGCATGGGACAGGGCGGCGCAGGGCCACGATCTTGTCACCCTTGGCCGACACCGCCCGCGCGGCGATTTCGCGCCAAGCGACACCGACTTGCCGCCGTGCGACCGCCGCGCCGGTGCCCGATGGCCAATCCGCCGGGGGCTGCCTACATTGGGTCGCGCCGTCCTCCGGACGCCCGCCGCGCCGCCCGGCGGCCACACCACCGCCACCCACCGAGGGATCCCCGATGAGCCGTTTCGCCCCGTTCCCACGCGCCCTGCCGGCCCTGACCGCGCTGGCGCTCGCCGCATCGATGGCCGCGTCGCTCGCGCAGGCGCAGCAGCGCGTGGAGATCACCGGCTCCAGCATCAAGCGGCTTGAGGGCGAGACGGCGCTGCCGGTGCAGACCCTGCGCCGCGAGGACATCGACAAGACCGGCGCCACCACGGCCGCCGAGCTGCTGGCCAACATCACCGCCAGCGCCGCCAACCTGGGCGACGGCGCCAGCATCACCGACAACACCGGCGGCCAGCGCGGCTTCAACGGCGCCAACCTGCGCGGCCTGGGCGTCAGCAGCACGCTGGTGCTGCTCAACGGCCGGCGCATGGCCAACTTCGCGAGCCCCGGCGACGCCGCGGGCGTGGACCTCAACAGCATCCCGGCCGGCGCCATCCAGCGCGTCGAGATCCTGAAGGACGGCGCCAGCGCCATCTACGGCACCGACGCCATCGGCGGCGTCATCAACTTCATCACGCGACAGGACTACCGCGGCGCCGAGGTCGGCGCCTACGCCGCGGCCACGCGCGAGGGCGGCGGCGGCAAGCGCACCGGCACCGTCAGCGCCGGCTTCGGCAACCTCGCCAGCGACGGCTTCAACGTCTTCGGCGTGCTCGACCTGCAGCAACTCGACTCGCTGCGCAGCACGCAGCGCGGCTGGCTGCAGGCGCGCCCGCTGGCCGACACGGTGCCCTACTACCTGAGCAGCCGGCCCTACCCCGGCAACATCCGCTTGTCGGGCAGCTCGGGCACGCGCACGGCGCAGCTGGCGGCCATCAACGGCGCCGGCTACAGCTTCACGCCGCCGGGCGGCACGGCCGGGCCCTACAACCAGCGCACGGTGAACCTGTTCGCGCCGGCATGCAACCCGCCGGCCTCGGTGTACGCACCCACGCAGATCGGCCTGCAGGCCTGCGGCTACGACTACATGGCCGACACCGAGATCTACCCCGAGGCCGAGAAGATCAGCTTCCTGGGCCGCGGCGTGGCCGAGCTGGGTGGCGGCCACCAGGCCTTCGCCGAGGTGCTGCTGGCGCGTGCCGAGACGCTGTACGTGCTGAGCCCCGTGCCCAGCACGGTGACGGGGGTGAGCTGGGCGGCGCTGAACAACCACCTGCCGCGTGCCGTGACGCACCCCACCAATGTGGAGGTGCGCTTCCGTGCCACCGAGGCCGGCAACCGCAGCAACGAGGTCACGAGCGAGGCCAGCCGGCTGGTGGTGGGCGCGCAGGGCCTGCTCGGCGCCTGGGACTACAGCACGGCACTCAGCCACGCCGTCAACAAGGTGGCCGACCGCTACGTCAACGGCTACTACCTCTTCAGCGAGCTGGCCGCGGGCGTGCGCGCCGGCACCATCAACCCCTTCGGCCCCAGCAGTGCGGCCGGCAAGGCCCTGCTCGACAGCATCCGCATCAATGACGTGGCGCGCCGCAGCGAGGGCAGCACCACCGGCGTCGACCTCAAGCTCAGCGGCACGCTGGGCAAGCTCGGCGGCGGCGACATCGGCGCCGCCTTCGGCGTGGAGCTGCGCCGCGAGAAGCAGGACTTCACGCCCAGCGCGCTGCTGGTCTCCAACAACATCGGCGGCGACCGCAACAGCAGCGGCACCGCGCCGCCGCTGCAGGCCACCAGCTACGAGCGCGACATCGCCTCGGCCTATGCCGAGTTCAACCTGCCGGTGAGCCGGCAGCTGGAGCTGCAGGCCGCGCTGCGCGCCGACCACTACGAAGGCGTGGGCAGCTCGGTGAACCCCAAGCTTGGGTTGGCCTGGCGGCCCAGCGGAAGCGTGCTCGTGCGCGGCTCCGCGGGCACGGGCTTCCGCGCGCCCAGCTTCAGCGAGCTCTACCGCCCCACCAGCTTCGGCACCAGCCCGGCCTTCCTGTACGACGCGGTGTACGACGCCTTCGACCAGTACCCCACCAACAAGGAAAGCAACCCGAACCTGAAGCCCGAAAAGAGCCGGCAGTTCAGCCTCGGCATCGTGTTCGAGCCGGCGCGCGGCACCAACGTCAGCCTCGACTACTGGGCCATCCGCAAGACCGACGTGATCAGCGACCTTTTGGGCAAGACCATCCTCGAGAACCCGACGCGCTACGCCCGCTACATCGTGCGCGACCCGGTCGACAACTACCCGACGCTGATCCTGCGCAAGGAAAACCAGGGCGCGCTGCGCACCTCGGGCGTGGACATCGAGGCCAACTGGCGCGGCCACGCCGGCGCGGCGGGCCGCTTCCGGGCCAGTCTCAGCGGCACCTACGTCATCGACTACGAGCGCCAGTTCGGCAAGGACGAGCCCTTCGTCAGCAATGCCGGCCGCTTCCTGAACGACCAGACCGTGCAGCGCTGGCGCCACCGCGCCAGCGTGGAGTGGGAGCGCGGGCCGCTGGCGCTGACGCTGGGCAACTCGTACTGGTCGGCGCACACCGACGACAGCTACCTGCCCGGCACCGCGCCGCGCGAGGTCGAGGCCTACTCGCTGTGGGACCTGTCGGCGAGTTGGAAGGTGTCGCGCGCGTTCACGGTGCGCGCGGGCGTGCTGAACCTGGCCGACGCCGACCCGCCGTTCAGCAACCAGAGTTACTACTTCCTGTCGACCTACGACCCGACCTACACCGACCCGCGCGGCCGCACGGTGTTCGTGAGCGCGAGGTACGCGTTCTGATCGACGGCGGGCCCGGCTTGGCCTAGGATCCGCGGCGGCGCGCGCAGGGCGCCACCGGATCCGCGGACAGGGCCGAGCCCACCTGCAGGCGCACCCCACGCCGGTGCATAGGCGTTTCTGCCACCGTCCTTCGTGCAGCCCCGTGCCGCGGATCCCG
>JBILSW010000281.1:0-4804 GCA_044371895.1 Rubrivivax sp. | reverse complement strand
TCGCGCCGCTGGCGATGCTGGTCGCGCCGGTGTGGATGCCGCCGCGAAGCTCCAGGGTGCCGCCGTCGATCGCCAGGGTTCCGACGTGGTTGAAGCTGTCGAAGGCCAGGGTCTGCGTCGTGGCGCCGCTCTTGGTCAGCGTGCCCGAGTTGTTGAAGACACCGCCCGAGACGCCCTGCGACAACGCCAGGGCCTCGCTGCCGAGCAGGAGGATGCTGCCGTCGGACGTGTTCGTGAAGGTGCCGGCCGAGCCGGTGCCGATCACCACGCGGCTGGTGCCGCGCACCTCCAGCACGCCCTCGTTGACCCAGGGGCGACTGCCAGCCACGGCGAACTGGCCGCCCGCAGCCGCGATGTCCACCACCGTCGTGCCCTGGGTTCGCAGCGTGCCGCTGCCCGCCAGGTTGCTGCTGGCGGTGCCGACGACGTTGAGGCTGCCGGTCACGGTGACCTCGGCGCTGCCGCCGAGGGTGGAGCCCGAGAGGTTGAGGGCCGTGAAGCTCGCCGGCGGCCCGCTCAGCGTCAGCGTGCTGCCCGCGGCGAGGTTGGCCACGGCCGGCAACAGCACGCCGCTTCCCGCAACGACTTCCAGCGCGGCGCCCGACAGGTTCAGGTTGGGCAGCGTCACCGCGTTGGTGGCCTGCAGCGTCGTCGTGCCGGCTTTCAGGCTGAGCTCCGTCACGTCGATCGCGTCGGCTTCGAACCGGGCGTTGCCGCCCGGCCCGGTCGTGGTCAGACGCGACAGCGTCAGCGCCCCCGTCTTGCGGCCCAGCAGCGTGCCGCCGCTGACCGTGATGGGCACCGGGCCCAGCAGGCCGGAGCCGGCGTCGTCGAGCGTCACCGCGCCGCCGCTGACGCGCATGGCGCCCTGGCCGGTGGGCAGTGCGCTGCCAGCGACGGTGCGGCTGCCCGCGGCGAACTCAAGCACGGTGCCGGCGGACAACATCGTCTGCCCACTGCCGGCGCCGCCCTGCAGGCGCAGGGTGCCGCCCTGGACCTCGAGCATGCCGTTGTGCGTGAAGCTGCTCAGCGCCAGCGTCTGGGTCGCAGGCCCGCTCTTGAGGATGTTGCCGAAGTTCACGAAGCTGCTCGCCGAGGCCTCGCTGAACGCCGATGCGGCGCTGCCGCTGAGGACGATCGTGCCGGCTGTTCCGTTGACGAAGCTGCCGGCCCCGCCGACGCCCAGCCGGATGCCGTCGTCGCCGACGATGGTGAGGGTGCCGTTGTTGGTCCAGGTGCGGCCGCCGGCCACCTCGAGGTTGCTGGATCCGCTGGCGATGTCCAGCGTCGTCGGGCCGTTGGTGACGAAGCTGCCGCTGCCGCCGATGAGCGAGGTCGTGGTGCCCGTGATGTCCAGCGCGCCGTTGATCGTGACGTCGGTCGCGCCACTGATGGTGCCGTTGTTGAGCTGCAGCGAGCTGAAGGTCACCGAGGGCGTGGTCAGCTCCAGCGTGGTGCCCGTGACGCTGACAGTCGAGGGCAGCGTGACGCCAGTCCCGGCGCGCACGCGCAGCGCGGTCGACGACAGCGCCAGGCTCGGCAGGCTCAGCGTGGTGGCGGCGTCGACGTTGACCTGGCCGCCCGTGAAGAGCAGCGAGCCGATCGAGATCGCGTCGTCGCCGGACAGGTTGAGCGTGCCGCCGGTCACGGTCAGCGGCGGCGGGGCGTAGGGGCTGCCGGTGGTGCTGTCGATCGTCAGGGTGCCGCCGCTGACGCGCAGGCCGCCGCCGGCCGGCAGCGAGCCCGCGCCGTAGCGGCGCGTGCCGGCGTAGTGCTCGAGCGCCGCGCCAGAAGCGATGGACGTCGCGCCGGCCTCGCCGCCGCCGCCGAGGCGAAGCGTGCCCGCGGTGACGTCCACGCTGCCGCCAGCGAGGTTGTTGAAGGCGCTCACGGCCACGGTCTGCGTGCCGCTGCCGGTCTTGCGCAGCGTGCCGGCGTTGTCGATCACGCTGGCCCGCAACTCCCCGATGGGTGTGGCCGCCGTGCCGGACAGCAGGATGAGGCCGTTGCTGTCGTTGAGCAGGCGCCCGGCGCCACTGCCGCCGTCGCCCAACACCAGCCGGCTTTCGCCTGCAAGGGTCATCTGGCCGAAGTTCGTCCAGCTGCGGCCCGCATCGACCGTAAGGGCCTGCGAGCCGCCCGTCATGTTGAGCAGCGTGGAACCGTAGGTGGTGAACGCGCCGGTGCCGCGCAGGAACGACGAAGCGCCGCCGCTCACCGTGAAGTCGTCCTCCACCCCGATGGCGGCCGTGCCTGCGAGCGTGGCACCGGACAGCGACAGCGAGTTCAGCATGAGAGCCGGGGTGTCGAGCGTGAGCGTGGCCGAGCTCAGGGCCAGCATGGCCGGCAGGCTGGTGTCGTTGGTCGAGGCCAGCCGCAGGCTGCCCCCCGTGAGCTTCAGGGCCGGGATCGACAGGCTGGTGGCGGCGCGGATGTCGACGCTGGCCGAGCCGCCGGTCAGGCTCAGGCCGCCTAGGCCGACGCTACCGCTGCTGCGCACCTGCAGCGTGCCGGCGCTGACCGTGACTGCCGGCAGCGTCACGGCACCCAGGCCGCCGTCGTTGAGCAGCAGGTTGCCGCCGCTGACCAGCACCCCAGCACCGCCGCTGGGCAGGGCGGCTCCGGCGATGGTCCGGTTGCCGGCGCTGAAGCCCAGCGACGCTGCGGGCGCCAGCGTCGTGGTGCCCGAGTGCGAGCCGCCGCCGCCGATCACCAGGGTGCCGGCGTCCACCGCCAGCGTCCCGCTGTGGTTGAAGGCGCTCAGCGCCAGGCTCTGCGTGCCGGTGCCCGCCTTGCGCAGCGTGCCGGCGTTGTCGAAGCTGCTGCCGAAGCTTTGCAACAGCGGCGTCGCGGATGTGCCGGCCAGCAGCACCGTGCCGCCCGCGGCGTTGACCAGCCGCCCCGGCGCGCCGTCGCCCAGCGTGATGGCGTCGTCGCCGTCGATCGTGAGGGTGCCGGTGTTGACCCAGGTGCGGCTGCCGCGAACGACGAATGAGGAGGCGGCGCCGGGGATCGCGATGCGCGAGGCCCCATGCGTGGTGAACGTGCCGCTGCCGCCCAGCAGCGAGGAGGACCCGGTCACGTTCATCGCGCCGGTGACCGTGACGTCGCCGCGTCCCTCGATCGCGCCGGTGCCGAGCTGCAGCGAGGCCAGCGTGGCGTTGCCGTCCAGCTGCAGCGCCGAGCCGCTGCCGCTCAGAGACACGGCGCCCAGCGCGGCGCTGCTGCCGAGTACCAGGCGGCGCCCGTTCGAGACGCTGATCGCGCCCCCGCCGCCGACCGGGCCGGTCAGCGTTGCCGTGCCGCTGCCCAACACGCTGAGGCTGCCGCCCAACGTGGTGGCACCGTACACCGACAGGCTGCCGCCGGTGACGGCCAGCGCGTTGCCCGCCGAGACCGTGAGCGCGGCAACCGCCGTGTTGCCGCTGCCGTGGCCGACCGACCAGCCGCTGCTGATGACGGCGCTGTCGTCGATGGTGGGCAGCGAGCCCGTGCTCCAGTTGCCAGGCAGCGTCCAGTCCAGGCCGCCGGCGGCGTTGGTGAACACCGCCGTCGCGCCGCCCACGGTGCCGCTGCCGCCGCCGAAGATCAGCCGCGCCGCCTCGCCCGATGCCAGCCGGTAGCCGGCCGTGTAGCCGCCTGCCCCGGTGACCGCGGCGAAGGTGCCGGTGGACGCACCCGTCACCGCCAGCACGGGCGCGAAGTGGCCCACCGCGGGCGTGTATCCGCCAATCAGGTTGGCCGTCATCGCCCCGCCCAGGGTGGCCGTGCCCGACACGCTCAGCACGTCGTAGCTGCCGGCCGACGTGCCGCCGATGTCGGCGCGCAGCGCGCCTGCGCTCATCAGCAGGTTGCCGTTGAGCGTGAGCGTGCCCACGCTGCCCACGCCGCCGGGCTGGATGACGCCGAAGTTGGTGAGCGTATTGGTTCCCGTGCCCATGCGCAGCGTGCCGGCGCCGCGGATGACGCCGCCGACGCCGTTGGTAGCGTCACGGTCGAGCACGAGCGTGCGACCGGCGGGGATGTCCAGCACGCCGGTCTGCACGACCGGGCCGACGATGGACAGCGTGCCGCTGCCGACGTTGATGGTGCCGGTGTTGGTGAAGGTGCCGAGCCAGCCGCCCTCGTCCAGGCGCAGCGTCTGCGTGCCGGCGCCGTTCTTGTTCAGCGTGCCGGCGTTGGTGAACACCGGATAGACAGCGGCGTCCATGCCCACCGGCGTGGCGCTGCTGGTGTTCAGGTTGACGACACCGCCGGCCTGGTTGACGAACACCGGCGACGGCGTGCCCCCGCCGGAACGTGCGAACACGATGACGTCGTCGCCGGCCAGGTTCAGCGTGCCGGCGTTGTGCCAGCGCCGGTCGTCGCGGATGCGCAGGGCGCCGCCGCTGGCGCTGAGGTTGATGGTGCTGGTGGAGCCTGCCGCGGTCAGCAGCGTGCCGCTGCCGTCGAGCAGCGCCTCGGTGCCGTTGGCGGTGAAGCTGCCGGTGACCACCACCGTCCCGCTGCCGCGCAGCGTGGGCGACGTGCCGGTGAGCGTGAAGTTGGCCAGCGTGGTGGCCGTCGCGGCACTCAGGCCGAGCGCGGCACCGCTGACGGTGACCGAGGCCGGCAGGCTGAGCGAGCCCGCGGCAGCCTCGAGGCTGAGCGCACCGCCGCTGAGGGCCAGCGACGACACGCCCAGGTCGCTGCCGGCGCTCAGGCTGGCGCTGCCGGCCGACACCGTGAGGCTGGGCACGCCGAGCGAGCCCGCTGCCCCGATGGTGACGGAGCCCGTGCCGCTCTTGGTGAGGCTGGCCAGGCT
>JBILSW010000131.1:0-7072 GCA_044371895.1 Rubrivivax sp. | reverse complement strand
GCCATCGGCGCGCTGGCAACGGCCGCGCAGTGGATGCTGACGCGGGCCTTTGCCACCGGCGCCACGCTGGGCGTCGCCTCGCTGCAGTACCTGGGCATCGTCTTCTCGTCTCTGCTGGGGATCGCGCTGTTCGGCGAGGCCCTGCCAGGGACCGCCACGCTGGGCATGGGCCTCATCATCGTGGCCGGCGTCGCCGCCACGCTGCTGAGCGGCCGGGCCCGGCCCAGCAGCGCCGCAGCCGGCGATGCCTGAACCACCCTCCAGGAGAGCTCCATGATCCCCACCCCGCTGATCGACGCGGCCACCCTGCGGGCTACGCAGGCCGCAACGCAGCCGCTTGTGCTGCTGGACTGCGGCTTCGACCTCACCGACCCCGGCGCCGGCGAGCGCGCCTTCGCCGCCGGCCACCTGCCCGGCGCAGCGTACGCGCACCTGGACCGCGACCTCGCGGGCGCCAAGACGGGCCACGGTGGCCGCCACCCGCTGCCCGCGCGCGAGGACTGGGCGGCCACGCTGGGCCGTTGGGGCGTGGCGCCAGGTGTGCCCGTGGTGACCTACGACGACCACGGCGGCATCTACGCCGCGCGCGCCTGGTGGATGCTGTGCTGGGCCGGGCACGCCGAGTGCGCCGTGCTCGATGGCGGCCGCGCGGCCTGGCGGGCCGCGGGCGGAGAAATCGTCACCGGCCCGCAGCAAGCTGCCCCGGCGCCGCAGCCTCCCTACCCGCTGGCCGGCGACGCCGCGCTGCCGACGCTGGACACAGCCGCGGTACAGCACGGGCTCGGCACGCGCGTGCTGGTCGACGCACGGGCGCCCGAGCGCTACCGCGGCGAGGTCGAGCCGCTGGACCCGGTTGCCGGGCACATCCCTGGCGCGCTGAACCGCTTCTTCAAGCTGAACCTGGGCGACGACGGCCTCTTCAAGCCCGCCGCGCTGCTGCGTGCCGAGTACGAGGCCCTGCTCGGCAGCCGCGAGCCCGTGCACCAGTGCGGCTCGGGCGTGACGGCCTGCCACAACCTGCTGGCAATGACCGCCGCGGGCCTGCCCGCCGGGGCGCTGTACCCCGGCTCCTGGAGCGCCTGGTGCAGCGACCCCGCGCGCCCCGTCGCCCGCGGGGCTTGACCACGGTCAAGCCCCCTGGCGCAGTCAGGCCCGAACATGCCAGCATCGCCCAGCGGGCTTCCCGCCACACCCACGGAGACACCCACCATGTACCAGCGCATCCTCTTCCCCACCGACGGCTCCGACATCACCATGAAGGCGCTGCAGTCGGCACTGTCGCTGGCCAAGCTCTGCGGCGCCGAGGTCCACGCGCTGGCCGTGATGGAGCCGTTCCCGTACAGCGCCATCTCCGAGATGCAGCCCGTGCCGCCGCAGGAGTTCTTCGACGCGCAGCAGCGCGTGGCCAATGCCCGCACCCAGGCCGTCAGCGACGCCGCGGCGGCGGCCGGCGTGCGCTGCCAGGGCTTCACGGTCGAGGCGCTGCATCCCTGGGAGGCCATCCTCGACCACGGCAAGGCGCAGGGCTGCGACCTCGTCGTCATGGCCTCGCACGGCCGCCGTGGCGTGAGCGCGCTGCTGCTGGGCAGCGAGACGCAGAAGGTGCTGACGCACAGCACCCTGCCCGTGCTCGTGGTGCGCTGAGCGCGGCCGGCGCCCCGCCCGTGGTCAGGCCACGCCGCGGGCCCGGAACCACTCCAGGCAACGGCGCCACCCATCCTCGGCCGCTTCCTTGCGGTAGCTCGGGCGGTAGTCGGCGTGGAATGCGTGCGGCGCGTCGGGGTAGATGACGAACTCGCTCTGACGCGCCGCGGGGCTGCCTGCGGCCAGCGCGGCCTTCATGCGATCCACCGTGTCCAGCGGAATGCCGGTGTCCTTCTCGCCGTACAGGCCCAGCACGGGGCCGTTGAGGCGGCCGGCCACGTCCACCGGGTACGCGGGCTGCAGCGGGCTGGGCTGGCCCACGAGGCGCCCGTACCAGGCCACCCCAGCGCGGATGCCCGGGTTGTGCGCGCTGTACAGCCAGGTGATGCGGCCGCCCCAGCAGAAGCCGGTGACGCCAGCCCTGCCGGAGTCGGCACCCTGGCCGCGGGCCCACGCAAGCGAGGCGTCGAGGTCGGCCATGACCTGGGCGTCGGGCACCTTGCTGATGACTTCGAGGATGAGCTTGCCGATCTCGCCGTACTCGCTGGGGTCGCCCTGGCGCACGAACAGCTCGGGCGCGATCGCGAAATAGCCGGCCTTGGCGAACCGCCGCGCGACATCGGCGATGTACTCGTGGACGCCGAAGATCTCGGAGACCACCAGCACCACCGGCGCGCCGGTCTTGCCCTGCGGCGCTGCGCGGTAGGCGGGCAACCGGAAGTCGCCCACGGGGATGGTGACTTCGCCAGCGACCAGCCCGACGCTGTCGGTCTTGATCGCCGTCTGCGCCATCACGGGCAGCGCGGCAGCGGCGATGCCCGTGCCCACGGCGCGGCGGACGAAGCCGCGACGCGTCTCGGATGCCTCCGCGAGGCCGGTGGCCGGCACCAGAGCGTCGAATTCTTCCTTCAGCATCGGGGTCTCCAGAGGGGGTCATGCGGGCGCAGCCAGCGCCTGCGCAGCGCCTGCATTCTAGGAAGCGTGCATGGCCCCACGGGTACCATCGACGCATGGAACGAAGCATGGACAGGAGAGAGGCCGCGTCGGCACCGCAGCAGGGTCTCCTGGCGGCCATCGACATGGGCTCGAACAGCTTCCGGCTGGAGATCGGCGCCCTGCCGCACGAGCGCTACCGGCGCGTCGACTACCTCAAGGAGACCGTGCGCCTGGGCGCCGGCCTCGACGGCGCCGGCCACCTGACCGAGGACGCCGCGCAGCGCGGCCTGGCCTGCCTGCGGCGCTTCTCGCAGCGGCTGGCGGGCTTCGAGCCCGGGCAAGTGCGGGCCGTGGCCACGCAGACGCTGCGCGAGGCGCGTAACCGCAACGCCTTCCTGCTGCGCGCGCAGGACGCGCTGGGCTTCCCCATCGAGGTGATCACGGGGCGCGAGGAGGCACGGCTCATCTACGCCGGTGTGCACCACCTGCAGCCGCCGGCCGGGGCCGACGCCGGACGGCTCGTCATCGACATCGGCGGCCGCTCCACCGAACTGATCCTCGGCCAGGGCCGCACCCCGCGCGTGGCCGAGAGCTTCGCTGTGGGGTGCGTCAGCCTGTCGATGCGCTTCTTTCCGGAGGGCGTGGTCAGCCGCGAGGGCTTCCGCGCCGCGCAGGTGGCGGCCGGTGCCGAGCTCGAGGAGGCGCTGGTTCCCTTCGGGCGAGAGCACTGGTCGGAGGCCCTGGGCTCCTCGGGCACGGCCGGCGCGGTGTCGCAGCTGCTGCTGGCCAGCGGCGTGACCGACGGCAGCATCACGCCGGCCGGGCTGCGCTGGTGCATCGAGCGCTGCCTGGAAGCCGGGCACGTCGAGCGCATCGCGTTGCCGGGCCTGAAGCCCGAGCGCCGCGCCGTGCTGCCCGGAGGCCTCGCCATCCTCTACACGCTGGCCACGCACTTCGACATCGCTGCGCTGCAGCCGGCCAAGGGCGCGCTGCGCCAGGGCGTGATCGTCGACCTGCACGAGCGACGGCAGGCGCTGCTGCGCCGCCGGCCGGGTGACATGCGCGACGAGTCCGTGGCCGCGCTGCAGCTGCGTTTCGGCGTCGACACGGGCCAGGCGGCCCGCGTGGCCTCGGTGGCACTGGCGCTGTTCGACGGCGTGCGCGAGGCCCTGGGCGAGCGCGCCGACGACGACAGCCGACGCGAGCTGGCGTGGGCCTGCGCGCTGCACGAGATCGGACAGATGGTGTCGCACCACGACCACCACCGCCACAGCGCCTATCTGCTGAGCTACGTCGATGCCGCCGGCTTCTCGCAGAGCCAGCAGCGGCGCCTGGGAGACCTGGTGCTGGGCCAGCGCGGCGGCCTGCGCAAGCTCGAGCTGCAGCTGGCGCAGCCGCTGTTCGCATGGCAGGTGCTGTGCCTGCGGCTGGCAGTGATCAAGTGCCACGCGCGCGGGCCGGTGAACCCCTCCGTGCTGCGCCTGGCCACGCACGGCGACGACGCGGTGCTGCACTTCCCGCCTGCCTGGGCCGAGACGCATCCGCGCACCCTTTACCTGCTGAACGAAGAGGCCGCCACTTGGGCGCGCCAGGGGCCGTTCGACCTGCTGCTGCCCTGACGAGGCCGCGTCAGGCGAGATCGGGCGCCATCACGGCGTGCAGCACCACCTGCCGCCCTCCCTCGCGCTCGCGCGAGCGCAACCACCACCCCCCGCCCTTCCGCACGGCCCAGGGCAACGGCTGGCCGGCCAGCAGGTAGGCAGCCGCCAGGCCCAGCGTCGGCTGGTGGCCCACCACGAGCACCGGCTCGCGCGAGTCGGGCCAGCGCGCGGCGTGCAGCAGACCTTCCACGCTGCCGTCGGGCGCCAGCGCCGGCACGGTCTTGAAGCGGCGGTCCAGCGCCGCCGCCGTCTGCTGGGTGCGCCGCGCCGGGCTGGCCAGCACTCGCGTGCTGCTGGGCAGGTGGCGGTTCAGCCACTCGGCCATGCGCAGGGCCTGGCGCTCGCCTTTGGGCGTGAGTGCGCGGTCGATGTCGTCCTGCACCTCGCGCATCTCCAGCGCCTCGGCGTGGCGCCACAGGATCAGATCCATCGCGCCACCGCCAGCTACGAGAATCGCTGCATCAGGGCCTGCTGCGCGCTGGGCCCCTCGTTGGCGACGCGCTGGTAGCGGCCCGAACCCTCGAGCGCCCAGGCCTCGGCACGGTCGTGCAGGTAGGGCACGAGAGCCTCGTCGATGACGCGCTGGCGCAGTGCAGGGTCGCGCACCGGCCAGGCAATCTCGACGCGGCGGAACATGTTGCGGCTCATCCAGTCGGCGCTGCTGAGGTACAGCACCTCGTCGGCCTCGCCCTCGCCCCAGCGGAAGTACAGGATGCGGGAGTGCTCGAGGAAGCGTCCCACGATGGAGCGCACGCGGATGTTCTCGGTGAAGCCCGGCACCCCTGGCGGCAGCATGCAGGCGCCGCGCACCACCAGGTCGATGGGCACGCCAGCGCGGCCGGCCTCTATGAGGGCGTGGATCAGCTCCGGATGGGTGTGCGCGTTGAGCTGGGGGACGATGGGCGCAGGCCGGCCGGTCTGCGCCGCCTCGGCCACCTGACGGATGTGGCGCAGCATGCGCTTGTGCAGGTGGAACGGCGCCGTCACCAGGTGGCGCGGCGGCTTGGCTGCGGTCTGGCTGGCGAGTTGCAGGAACACCGCGTCGGCATCGGCCGTCAGCCCCGGGTCGGCGGTGAGGTAGCCTAGGTCGGTGTACAGGCGCGAGGTCTTCGGGTTGTAGTTGCCAGTCGAAAGGTGCGCGTACCGCCGCAGCCGCACCGGCGAGGCCGCGCCCTTGCCCTGGGTGCCCTCTCGCCGCGTCACCAGCAGCAGCTTGGCGTGGGTCTTCAGGCCGACGACGCCGTACACCACCTGCGCTCCCACGGCCTCCAGCCGCTCCGCCCAGTTGATGTTGGCCTCCTCGTCGAAGCGCGCCTTCAGCTCCACCACAGCCAGCACCTCCTTGCCGCGGCGCGCCGCCTCGATCAAGAGGTCCATCAGCACGCTCTGCGCGCCGGTGCGGTAGATGGTCTGCTTGATGGCCAGCACGTCGGGGTCGTGCACCGCCTCGCGCAGGAACTGCACCACGGGCTCGAAACTCTCGAAAGGGTGATGCAGCAGCACGTCGCCGCCCTCGCGCAGGCGCTGGAAGATGCTCTGGCCCCGCGGCAGGCGGCGCGAGGGCCACTGCGGCTCGAAGGGCGGGAACCGCAGGCAGTCGGCCTGTGCCTGGTCAATGATCTGGTTCAGCCGCACCAGGTTGACCGGTCCGTTGACCTTGTACAGGGCCACCTCGGGCAGGCTGAACTGCTCGAGCAGGAAGCGCTGCAGGTCCTCCGGGCAGGTGTTCACCACCTCCAGGCGGATGGCCTGGCCGAAATGGCGCAGCGTCAGGCCCGAGCGCAGCGCCTGGCGCAGGTTGGTGACGTCGTCCTCGTCGACTTCGAGGTCGGAGTCGCGCGTGACGCGGAACTGCGAGAACGCCAGCACGTGCCGCCCCGGGAACAGCGCATCGAGGTGGGCGCGGATCACGCTGGTCAGCAGCACGAAGCCCTGCTGGCCGCCGCAGAGCTCGTCAGGCAGCCGGATGACGCGCGGCAGCACGCGCGGCACCTTGACGATGGCAATGGAGTTCTCGCGCCCGAAGGCGTCGCGCCCGTCCAGCCGCGCGATGAAGTTCAGGCTCTTGTTGGCCACCAGCGGGAACGGGTGGCTGGGATCCAGGCTGAGCGGCACCAGCAGCGGCTGCACCTGCGACTCGAAGAACCTCTCGACCCAGGCACGTTGCGCCGTGCTGCGCTGCGCGTGGTTGAGGATGACGATGCCTTCGGCGGCGAGCGCCGGCATGACCTCGTCGTTGAAGACCGCGTACTGCTCGTCGATGAGTTCGTGCGCGGCGCGCGCCACGGCCTCGAGGTCGGCCTGCGTGATGCCGCTGCCGGGCTGGCGCACGGCCTCGATGTAGTCGGCCACGCGCACCTCGAAGAACTCGTCGAGGTTGCTGGAGACGATGGTCACGTAGCGCAGCCGTTCCAGCAGCGGCACCTCGGGCCGGCGCGCCTGCGCCAGCACGCGGCGGTTGAACTGGATCAGCGAGCGCTCGCGGTCGAGCAGGTTGAGCTTGGCCGTCTGCTGGGTCTTCTCGCGCAGGGCGCGTGTGCGGTCGTCGTCCAGCGGCAGTCGCGCGGAGGCCCGCGCCTTTGCGGGGGGTGCGGCGGGCGGCGCGGCGCGGGGCGTGGAGTCGCTCATGTGCACCAAGTTTATGAACGCCCGGCGACAGATCCGTGACAGCCCGCGTCCGCCGCGGGCGATTCAGGCGCTGAGCAACCTGCCGCTGCGCGTGGCCGTGGCGCCGGCCACTTTGGCCAGCCGCGTGCCCGGCGCGGCCCAGCGCGTGGCCATGCGCGCGTACAGCACGCCCGCCTTGCCCGAGCGAACGGCGTGGTGCGCCC
>JBILSW010000132.1:0-7066 GCA_044371895.1 Rubrivivax sp. | reverse complement strand
GCGGGCAGACCACGCCGGCCACGTGCCCGCCCGCCTTGACGCGGTCCCCGGGGGCGCGGTGGCACACCACGACGCCGGCATGCGGCGCCTCCAGCGGCTCGCTGCCCGCCAGCGGGGTGGGCTGGCAGCGCGCAGCCGGCAGGGGCACGGGCGCGGCGTCGGCGGCGGACTGGGCGTGCCCGGTGTCGGCCTGGCCGCGAAGCTCGACCGTGACGGCGAAGCAGCCCAACGGCAGCGGCCGCGGCGCCAATCGCCGCGCGAGCTTCAGCCAGGTGGCGCTGCAGGTCTCGTCGAAGGGCGAGTCGCCGGACTCGGTGGCCAGCAGCACGGCCTGCGCGCCCAACAGCGCCCCCAACTCGGCGGCGATGTCGGCCTGCGGCGTGAGCGCGTACAGGTGCATCACGGCCACGCTGTCGCAGTGCAGGTAGCGGTTGAAGTTGACGCCGTCGGCCAGCTGGAAGCGGCCGTGGTGCTGCACCAGCAGCTGCTGGCCCAGGCCCGGCGGGTTGGCGGCGGGCACCAGCAGCACCTCGCCGCGCAGGCGGCCCTCGGCCTCGGCGGTCTGCAGCAGCGGGCGCAGGTGGTGCGCCACCAGCAGCGCCGGCACCTCGTCGGCGTGCAGCGCCGCCCGGATAGAGGCCTTGGGCACCGCGCCCCGCGTGCCGAAACAGTGCACCGTGAGGCGGGCGGACAGACCCGGCGCCGGCGCCAGCAGCTAGAGGGTTTCGGTGTGCATGGCCTCGGGCGCGCGACTACAGCGCGAGCAGGTGCGTGCGGTAGTGGATCAACTCTTCGATGGACTCGTGGATATCGGCCAGCGCCGTGTGCGCCTGCGCCTTCCTGAAGCCCTCGAGCGCGGCGGGCTTCCAGCGCCGGGCCAGCTCCTTCAGCGTGCTGACGTCGAGGTTGCGGTAGTGAAAGAAGGCCTCCAGCGCGGGCATGGTGCGCGCCAGGAAGCGGCGGTCCTGGCAGATGCTGTTGCCGCACATGGGGCTCTTGCCCCGCGGCACGAAGGCCTTGAGGAACCCGATGACCGCGGCCTCGGCGGCCGCCTCGTCCACGGTGCTGGCCCTCACGCGGTCGATGAGGCCGCTGCGGCCATGCGTGCCCTTGTTCCAGGCGTCCATGCCGTCGAGCACGGCATCGCTCTGGTGCACGGCGAACACCGGGCCCTCCACGCGCACCGTCAGCTGCGGGTCGGTCACGACGACGGCGATCTCGATGATGCGGTCGGTCTCGGGCACGAGGCCGGTCATCTCGAGGTCGATCCAGATCAGGTTGTGCTCGCCAGGGACGAGCAACGGGGTGGTGTCGGTCATGGTGGCGGCGATCGCGAGAGACGGGAACGATGCCGGGGATTGTCGCCGCAGCCTACACTTCGCGCCCGCATGGAACCGAACCTCTTGACCGCGGCGTTCGTGGCCGCACTGATGCTGTCGCTGCTGGCCAAGCTGTGGCTGGCCACGCGCCAGATGCGCCACGTGGCCGCGCACCGCCACGCCGTGCCGGCGGCTTTCGCCGGCAGCGTGCCGCTCGAGGCCCACCAGCGCGCCGCCGACTACACCCTGGCCAAGGGCCGCCTTGGCCTGGCCACCACCGCCATCGGCACCGCCACCGTGGTGGGCTGGACGCTGCTGGGCGGCCTCGACGCCCTGAACACATCGCTGCGCGACGCCCTGCTGCCGGCCCACGGCGCCATGGCCTACCAGCTGGCGCTGTTGGTGGCCGTGTCCCTCATCGGCGGGCTCATCGACCTGCCGGCCGAGTGGTACGCCACCTTCCGCGTCGAGCAGCGCTTCGGCTTCAACCGCACCACGCACAGGCTGTGGTGGGCCGACCAGGCCAAGGGCGTGCTGTTGGGCGCGTCCATCGGCCTGCCGCTGGGGGCGCTGGTGCTGTGGATCATGGCCGCCAGCGGTGGCCTGTGGTGGTTGTGGGCCTGGGGCGCGCTGGTGGGCTTCAACCTGCTGATGCTGGTGCTGTACCCCACCGTCATCGCGCCTCTGTTCAACACCTTCCAGCCGCTGGCCGACACCGACCTGGCCGAGCGCGTGCAGGCCCTGATGAAGCGTTGCGGCTTCGCGGCCAAGGGCCTTTTCGTGATGGACGGCAGCCGGCGCTCGGCGCACGGCAACGCCTACTTCACGGGCCTGGGCGCGGCCAAGCGCGTGGTGTTCTTCGACACGCTGCTGAGCAAGCTCTCGCCTGGCGAGGTGGAGGCCGTGCTGGCCCACGAACTGGGCCACTTCAAGCTGCGCCACGTGCCCAAGACAATGGCCGGCCTGTTCGCCGTCAGCCTCGCTGCGCTGGCGCTGCTGGGCTGGCTGGCCGGCCAGAGCGGCTTCTACGCCGGGCTGGGCGTGCAGCCCAATCTGAGCGCACCCAACGACGCGCTCGCGCTTCTGCTGTTCATGCTGGTGCTGCCGAGCTTCGCGTTCTTCGTCTCGCCGGTGATGGCGCAGCTCTCGCGCCGACACGAGTTCCAGGCCGACGCCTTCGCCTGCCAGCAGGCCGACGGCCGCGACCTTGCCCGCGCGCTGCTGAAGCTGCACGCCGACAACGCCAGCACGCTGACCCCCGACCCGCTGTACGTGCGCTTCTACTACTCGCATCCCCCGGCCTCCGAACGGCTGGCCGAGCTGCCCTCGCCCACCTGAGCCCACGCCCGCCCCCATGAACCCCCTCGCCGCCCGCCGCTGCCAGCCGCTCGAAGGCCATCCCGCCATGCAGGCCGACGAGATCGCCCGCCACCTGGCCGACGCCCCAGGCTGGACGCTGGCGGACGGCGCCATCCAGAAGCGCTACGACTTCGCCGACTACCACTGCACCATGGCCTTCGTGAACGCCGTGGCCTGGGTGGCGCACGCGGAAGACCACCACCCCGACCTGCTGGTCAGCTACAACCGCTGCACGGTGCGCTTCAACACCCACTCGGTCGGCGGCATCTCGGTCAACGACTTCATCTGCGCGGCCAAGGTCGACGCGCTGCTGGGCTGAGTGGCATCGCCCACGGCGCTGGACATCGGCCTGGTGGTGGCCGCGCACGGCCGCCATGTCGTCGTCGAGACGCCCGAGGGTACGCGCGTGCACTGCGTGCCGCGCGGCAAGAAGAGCGAGCTCGTGGTCGGCGACCGCGTGCGCTGGCAGGCCAGCGGCGACGGCGGAGTCGTCGAGCACATCGAGCCGCGGCGCAACCTGCTGTTCCGGCAGGACGACTGGCGCAGCAAGAGCTTCGCCGCCAACATCGACCAGCTGCTGGTGCTGGTGGCAGTGGAGCCGCCCTTCGGCGAGATGCAGCTCACGCGCTCGCTTATCGCGGCCGCCGCGGCGGGCATTCCGGCCGCCATCGGCCTGAACAAGATCGACCTGCCGGGCGCCGACGCCGCCCGCGCGCGGCTGGCGCCCTACAGGGCCATGGGCCAGTCGGTGCTGGATTTCGCCCTCAAGACCGAGCCCGCCGCGGCCGCCGCCGTGCTCGCCCCCTGGCTGGCCGGCCGTACCACGCTCGTGCTGGGTCCCAGCGGCATGGGCAAGAGCACGCTGATCAACCGGTTCGTGCCCGAGGCGGCGGCGCAGGTGGGCGAGATCTCGCAGGCGCTGCAGACCGGTCGGCACACGACCACCACCACCACCTGGTACTGGCTCGACGCCAGTCGCAAGGGCGCACTGATCGACTCACCCGGCTTCCAGGAGTTCGGCCTGCGGCAGGTGGCGCCGACCGAGCTGGCGGCGCTCATGCCCGACCTGGCCGCCCACCTGGGCACGTGCCGCTTCGCAAACTGCAGCCACCGCCACGAACCCGGTTGCGGCGTGCGCGCGGCAGCCGCTCGCGGCGAGATCGGCGAGCACCGCATGCGCCTGTACGAGACGCTGCACGAGGAGCTGTCGGCACCGCCGCGGTACTGAAGCCCCTGCCCGACACGCCCGCGTGAGATCGTCGGCGGTCCTTCGGCAGGCGCCGGGCTCAGCCCAGCAGGTTGGCGAAGGTCAGCAGCAGCACCAGCACCATCCACAGCAGCACTGAGCGCCACACCAGCCCCACCACGCTCTGCAGATGGGCCGGCTGCGCCGGCTGGCCCTCGGTGGAGCCCTGCGCGGCGGCCATGCCGGCCTCGCCGCCGGCGCTGAAGGTCTTGCCGCGGTCGGGCGTCACGCCCGGGGCGGCCGCGCCGCCGAGCTGGATGCCCACCGCGCCCGCCGCCGCCGCGAGGATGACGCCCTCGTTGGCGTGCTGCCAAAGCCCCGCATCGCGCCGCCAGGAGGCCGCGGCCTCCTCGAAGTTGCCGACGATGGCGAAGCCCGCGGCGGTCAGGCGCGCGGGCACGTGGTCCACCAGCATGAACAGGCGCTGGGACAGCGCGGCCAGCCGTTCGTTGGACGGGGCTTCGAGGCTGCGGCTGCGATAGCTCCAGTAGCGCGACGAGAACTCGGCCAGTCGGTAGAGCACCGCGCCCAGCGGCCCCAGGCCCAGCGCTGACAGCAGCACGAACCAGAAGAAGACGCCGAAGACGTGCCGGTGTGCCGCCAGCAGCGCGTGCTCGATGACGTGGCGCAGCAGCTCGGTGCGCGGCAACTCACTGGCATCGAGGTGGCGCCACTCGGCAAGCAGGCGGCGCGCTGTGGCCTCGTCGCCGCGGTCCATCGCGTCGCGGATGTCGGTGAAGAAGTGGCTGAACTGCCGGAATCCCAGCGTCAGGTACAGCACCAGCACGTCGAAGGCCAGCGCCAGCAGCAGGCTGTACCAGGCGATGAACAGGTACAGCCCCGTCACCAGCAGCCCCGGCACCGCCACCGACACGCCCCAGACCACGGCGGCGTGGTGGCGCTCACCGGCGTCGAAGTTGCGCCCGGTCCAGCGAACCCAGCGCTGCATCGCGCCGTGCACCGCGTTGTCGCGCGGCAGCGGCTTGAGCTGCTCGATCAGCAGCGCGAACAGGACGGCGAGGAAGCTCATCTCGGCCCCGATGATAGAAGCGGCCATGGCCCGCCCGGGCGCGGACTCAACCCGCCAGGAAGCGGTAGAAGTTGCGCAGCATGGCCGCCGTGGCACCCCAGATGAAATACTCGCGCGGCGCGCCGTCGGCCCCAGCACCCTGCCAGGGCATCGACAGGAACTGCCGCTGCCCGCCCTCGTATTCGAAGCGGTGGCGGCGGTGGTGGGCCGGGTTCATCAGCCAGGCCAGCGGCACCTCGAAGGCCTCGGCCACCTCGAAGGGGTCGAGCGCGAGCTGGAATCGCGGCAGCACCAGCGCCACCACGGGCGTGACGACGAAGTTGGTGACCGTGGTGTACGTCGGCAGCGCGCCGAGGACCTCGACGTGCGCGGGATCCAGGCCGACCTCCTCGTGCGCCTCGCGCAGCGCCGTGGCGGCGGGGCCGGCGTCCTCGGGCTCGCTGCGGCCGCCAGGGAAGCTGATCTGCCCGGCGTGGTCGCGCAGGTGATCGGTGCGGCGCGTCAGCAGCACGGACAGGCCTTCGGGACGATGAACCAGTGGCAGCAGCACGGCCGCGGCCGCGGCGCTGCGGCCCTCGAAGGGCCGACCGTCCCCCGGGTGCTCGGGCTCGAAGGGAACGCCGACGGCAAAGCGCTCGCGCACGCGCTCGGGAAACAGCCGCTCAGCCGGGACCGGCGGCAGATGCGAATCGACCCCCGCCACGGGCACGCGGCGGGGGTCGAGGATGCGCGGGGGCGCGGCCATGGCGGCGCCTTGCAGGGGCCTGCCTCAGGCAAGCTTCTCCTTGATGCGCGCCGACTTCCCGCTGCGCTGGCGCAGGTAGTACAACTTGGCGCGGCGCACGTCGCCGCGGCGCTTGACCTCGATGCCGGCGAGCAGCGGGCTGTAGGTCTGGAAGGTGCGCTCCACGCCTTCGCCGTTGGACACCTTGCGAACGATGAAGCTGCTGTTCAGGCCGCGGTTGCGCTTGGCGATGACAACGCCTTCGTAGGCCTGCACGCGCTTGCGTGTGCCTTCGACCACGTTGACGTTGACGATGACGGTGTCGCCGGGGGCGAAGGCCGGGATGGCACGGTTCAGGCGTGCGATCTCTTCCTGTTCGAGGGTGGCAATCAGGTCCACGGGGTTCTCCGAAGCGATCGTGCTCTGGGCTGGGTTGGTGGAAAAGGTGGCCCGGCAGAGGATCGAAAAGCCTTGGAGTATAGCTCGGGCCTGTTCATGGCACGGGCAGGCCCGCCAGGAAGCGCTCGTCGGCCTTGCTCAGCCGCCCGGCGGCGCGCGCGGCCTCGATCAGGTCGGGCCGGCGCCCGGCCGTCAGCGCCAGCGACTGCTCGCGCCGCCAGCGCGCGATGTCGCCGTGATGGCCCGACAGCAGCACCTGGGGCACGGCACGCTCGGCACCGTCGACCACCAGGCGCTCGGGGCGGCTGTAGTGCGGGCCCTCGAGCAACCCGTCGGAGAAGCTGTCGCCCTGGTGCGAGGGCTCGGCCAGCACGCCGGGCTGAAGCCGTGCGACCGCATCCAGCAGCGCCAGCGCCGGCAACTCGCCACCCGAGAGCACAAAGTCGCCCAGGCTGAGTTCCAGCGTCACGCGCGCGTCGATCAGGCGCTGGTCGATACCCTCGTAGCGCCCGCACAGCAGCACCAAGCCCGGGCCGGAGGCCAGTTCCCGTACCAGGGCCTGGTCGATGCGGCGGCCGGTGGGCGTGAAGTGCACGACCGCATGCGGTCCGGGGCCACGGTCGGCGGCGATGGCGTCGAGCGTGCGCAGCATCGGCCGCACCAGCATCACCATGCCGGCGCCGCCGCCGTAGGGGCGGTCGTCGATGCGGCGGTAGGGGTCGTCCGTGAAGTCGCGCGGCGACCAAGTCCTCACTTGCAGCGGGCCCTCGAAGGCGCGGCGCGTTATGCCGTGCACCAGGTGCGGCGCGACCAGTTCGGGAAACAGCGTGACGAGGTCGAAGCGCATAGGGCCGCCGGCCGGCGCAGGGCCCGGATCAGTAGCCAGCGTGCCAGTCGACGCGGATGCGGCGCTCGGCCTGCTCGACGGCATCGACATAGGCATCGACGAAGGGGATGAGGATCTCGTCGGCATCGGTCGCCGACGGCTG
>JBILSW010000016.1:0-16051 GCA_044371895.1 Rubrivivax sp. | reverse complement strand
GCCCGCGCGCATGGCGGGCGCCGAGGCCCGCGCCCCGGCGCCCCCGATGTCCCGCGAGCCGCAGCCGCAACTGCAGCCGCCGCCGATTCCGCTGTCCGCCAACCAGGTGCCCGACATCCACCTGCCGCCGGCCACCGCGCCGGCCCCGGTCCAGATGGTCTCGGGCCTGCCGCCGCTGGCGCCGCGGTCGACCGCGAGTTTCGACACGCCGCCCACGCCCGCCAGGAACAGCGAACGCGCGGAGCGCGCGATGGAGGAGCCGCCAACCCCGCCCGACCCGATGGCGCCGGGCGGGCCGGCCACCGACTTCTCCAGCCCGTTCGCCGTCGAGGTCAGCGAGGTCATGCACGATCCCGAGCTGGACGAGGCCGTGATCGCCTTCGCCAATGCCGACTTCGGCCAGTGCGAGGAGGCCCTGCAGCGCCTGACCGGCGCCAACGGCTCGCGTTCGCAGCACGCCGAGACCTGGTTGGTGCTGTTCGACCTGTACCGCGCAACCGGGCAGCAGCAGCGCTTCGAGACCCTGGCGCTCGACTACGCGCAGCAGTTCGGCTGGAGTGCGCCGCAGTGGTACAGCCTGCCCAAGCTGGTGGCCGACAAGCTGTCCGATGAACCCCTGATGCCCCGTTCGGCCGGCGCCGACAGCCATTTCGGCGGCAGCGTCGGCTGGGTCTGCCCGGAGGTCCTGGACATCGAGGCCGTGGCGCGGCTGCGCTCGCAGACGCTGCAGATGCCGCTGCCCTGGGTGCTCGACTGGAGCGCGCTGCGGAGCATCGACACCGAAGCGGCGATGCAGCTGTCGACGCTGTTCCGCCTGTGGTCGGGCCAGCAGCTCGAGATGCGCTGGCTCGGCGGCGACCGCCTGTTCCAGGTGCTGGCAGAGTCGGCCCCCACCGGCGTGCGCGACGCCGACCCGGCCTTCTGGCTGACGCGGCTGGACGCTCTGCGCCTGGCCAACCGCGCCGACCAGTTCGACGAGGCGGCCATTGACTACTGCGTCACCTACGAGGTGAGCCCGCCATCGTGGGAATCCACACGCTGCACGGTGCACATCGGCGGCAGCGCCTCCTGCACGCGCAACCCGCCGATGTCGATCGTCTCCGACGTCTCCACCAGCTTCTACGAGAGCAGCCTTGCCGAAGACGCCGCCGGCGGCGTCGAAGCGGCGCACGTCGAGCTCTCGGGCCAGCTCATCGGCGACATCAGCGCCACGATGGCAAAGCTGCAGTCCCAGGTCGGCGAGGCGCCGGTCGCCAGCGTCTCGTGCGCGCGGCTGATCCGCGTGGACTTCATCGCCGCGGGCGACCTGCTCAACTGGGTGCTGGCGCAGCGCGGCGAGTCGCGCAGCGTGCAGTTCGTCGATGCGCACCGCCTGCTGGCGCTGTTCTTCGGCGCGATGGGCATCAACGAGCACGCCAAGGTCCAGGTCCGCAAGGTGTGATGCGCGGCCGGCTATCCTGCCGGCCATGGACTCGTACCACGGCACCACCATACTCAGCGTCCGCCGCGGCCCGCTCGTCGCGCTCGGCGGCGACGGCCAGGTCACCCTGGGCAACATCGTCGTCAAGGCCAGCGCGCGCAAGGTGCGCAAGCTCTACAAGGAGCAGGTGCTCGCCGGCTTCGCGGGCGCCACGGCCGACGCCTTCACGCTCTTCGAGCGCTTCGAGGCCAAGCTCGAGAAGCACCAGGGCCAGTTGCAGCGCGCCGCCATCGAGCTGACCAGGGACTGGCGCACCGACCGCGTGCTGCGACGCCTGGAGGCCATGCTCGCGGTGGCCGACCGCACCGGCAGCTTCATCATCACCGGCAACGGCGACGTGCTCGAGCCCGAGCTGGGTATCGTGGCCATCGGCTCCGGCGGCGCCTACGCGCAGGCGGCGGCGCGGGCACTGGTGGAGCACACGGCGCTTCCACCCTCTGCCGTGGTGAAGCAGGCACTCACCATCGCCGGCGACCTGTGCATCTACACGAACCAGAACCACACCATCGAAACCCTGGGGGACGGCGCATGAGGCCGACCGCCGAAGACCCGCGCGCCCCGCTGGGCATGACGCCGCAGGAGATCGTCTCCGAGCTCGACCGCCACATCGTCGGCCAGCCCGCAGCCAAGCGCGCGGTGGCCATCGCGCTGCGCAACCGCTGGCGGCGCCAGCAGGTGCCGGGCACCATGCGCGGCGAGATCACGCCGAAGAACATCCTGATGATCGGCCCCACCGGCGTGGGCAAGACCGAGATCGCGCGGCGGCTGGCGCGGCTGGCCGATGCACCCTTCATCAAGGTGGAAGCCACGAAGTTCACCGAGGTGGGCTACGTCGGCAAGGACGTAGACACCATCGTGCGCGACCTCGTGGACGTGGCCGTCAAGCAGGAGCGCGAGCGCCAGATGAGGCTGCACCGCGCACGCGCCGAGGACGCCGCAGAGGAGCGCATCCTCGATGCGCTGGTGCCGCCGCCCCGGGCCGCCGGAAGCATCGGCTTCGACACCGCACCGGCCGCGCCACCGGCCGACAACACGGCGCGCCAGGTGCTGCGGAAGCGCCTGCGCGAGGGCACGCTCGGCGACAAGGAGATCGAGATCGACGTCGCCGACGCCCGGGCCTCGCTCGAGGTGCTGGGCCCGCAGGGCATGCCCGGCATGGAGGAGATGGCCGAGCAGATCAAGGGCCTGTTCTCGCAGATGGGCGGGGGCAAGCGCACGAAGCGCCGCATGAAGATCGGCGAGGCCTGGCCCAAGCTGGTGGACGAGGAGGCCGCCCGGCTCGTCAACGAGGACGAGATCCGCAGTGCCGCGCTGGCGAATGCCGAAGGCAATGGCATCGTCTTCATCGACGAGATCGACAAGGTGGCCACGCGCAGCGAGCATGGCGGCGCCGACGTCTCGCGCCAGGGCGTGCAGCGCGACCTGCTGCCGCTGGTGGAGGGCACCACGGTCAGCACCAAGTACGGGCCGGTGAAGACCGACCACATGCTGTTCATCGCCAGCGGCGCCTTCCACCTGGCGCGGCCCTCCGACCTGATCCCCGAGCTGCAGGGACGGCTGCCCATCCGCGTGGAGCTGCAGTCGCTCGGCGTCCAGGACTTCGAGGCCATCCTCACCAGCACGCAGGCCAGCCTCGTGAAGCAGTACGCCGCGCTGCTGGCCACCGAGGGCGTGACGCTGGCCTTCACGCCGACGGCCATCCGCCGCATCGCGCAAATCGCTTTCGAAGTGAACGAGCGCACCGAGAACATCGGCGCGCGGCGCCTGGCCACGGTGATGGAGCGGCTGCTCGACGACGTGAGCTTCGACGCGCCGCGCCTGGCCGGGCAGACGGTGACGCTGGACGCCGAGGACGTGAACCGCCGCCTGGGCGAACTGGCCGGCAACGAAGACCTGTCGAGGTACATCCTGTGATGGAGCGGCGCGAGATCGGCCGCAGCGGCCTGCGCGCGGCCCCGCTGGCCCTGGGCGGCAACGTGTTCGGCTGGACGGCCGACGAGGCGGCCTCGTTCGCCGTGCTCGACGCCTTCGTCGACGGCGGCTTCCAGCTCATCGACACCGCCGACGTCTACTCGCGCTGGGCCCCGGGGCACGCCGGCGGCGAGAGCGAGTCCGTCATCGGCCGCTGGCTCAAGGCCCCGGGCAATGCCCACAAGCGCGACCGCGTCGTGCTGGCCACCAAGGTCGGCAAGCCCATGGGCGACGAGGGCAGCGGCAAGGCCGGCCTGAGCCGCCGCTGGATCCGCCAGGCCGTGCACGACTCGCTCAAGCGGCTGCAGACCGACCGCATCGACCTCTACCAGAGCCACGACGACGACCCGGCCACGCCGCTGGAGGAGACGATGGCGGCCTTCGGCGAGCTCATCGCCGAAGGAAAGGTGCGCGCTGTCGGCGCCAGCAACTTCACGGCCGCGCGGCTGGCCGAGGCCAACGCCGTGGCCGCGCGGCTGGGCGTGCCGCGCTACGAGTGCCTGCAGCCGCACTACAACCTGGTGGAGCGCAAGGTCTACGAGGACGAGCTCGAGCCGCTGTGCCGGGCCGAGGGCCTGGGCGTCATCAACTTCTTCGGCCTGGCGCGCGGCTTCCTCACCGGCAAGTACCGCTCCGAGGCCGACCTCGCCAAGAGCGTGCGCGGCGGCGGCGTGCGCAAGTACCTGGCGCCGCAGCCGCTGGGCGTGCTGGCGGCGCTGGACGAGACGGCCGCCGAGCTCGGCGCCACGCCGGCCCAGGTCGCCCTGGCCTGGCAGATGGCGCGGCCCGGGATCACCGCGCCCATCGCCAGCGCCACGGGCGTGGTGCAGCTGCAGGAACTGCTCGGCGCGGCCCGGTTGCGGCTGTCGCCGGCCCAGGGGGCCCGCCTGGACGGCGCCTCGGCCGGGCTCTGACGGCGCAGGCCGCGAGAGCGTCAAGCCTTCACGCTCGGCGGCCCGCCGGCGCCCCCCCGTCTCGGGGGTGCCTGTGTACGATGACGCCTTGCAGCCTCCGTCGAGGCAGGAGCGATCGCCCATGGACGCAAACCAGACGGCGCTGGTGCTGGTGGGGTACCAGAACGACTACTTCGCGAAGGACGGCATCCTGCGGGGTGTGGTCGAGGAGCCCGGCCGCGTGGACGAGGTGCTGCGCAACACGCTGGCCCTGATCGAGGCGCTGCGCGGCACGCCAGCCACGATCGTGGCCACACCCATCGTGCTGACGCCCGACTACCGCGCCATGGCCAACCCGGTCGGTATCCTCAGCACCATCAAGCAGTCGGGTGCGTTCCGCGTCGGCACGCCCGGGGCCGCCACCATCCCCGAGCTGCTGGCCATCGGCGACCGCATCGACTACGTCGACGGCAAGGTCGGCTTCAACGCCTTCGCCGACACGCGGCTGCACGACCTGCTGGTGTCGCGAGGCATCCGCAACGTGCTGGTCTGCGGCATGGTCACCTCGCTGTGCATCGACTCCACGGGCCGCGCCGCCTACGAGCGGGGCTACAACGTGACGATCGTCTCCGACTGCACCTCGGGCCGCTCGCACACGGAACACGACTTCTACTGCCGCAGCATCTTCCCGCTGTACGGGCGGGCCGTCGACAGCCACACGGTGATCGGCGAGCTTCTGAAGGCGGCGGCCTGACAGACGCCGGCAGCGCCAGGGGCGGCGGGCGGTGAGCCACGAGGACGACTCGCTGCGGACGGACCTGCAGGTCAGGGCGACGCAGCGGCTCAGCGAAGCCCTGCTCGAGGCCGAGAACCGCAGCCGGCGCCGCGTCGAACTGCTGTCGGAGGTGATCTTCGAGACGGGGCCGGACGGCGGTCTCGTCTACGTCAACGGCGCGTGGCGCGGCATCTTCGGCGAGGAGCCGCGGGACTGCCTGGGGCTGGACATCCGCGACTACCTCGAGCCCGACAGCCGCGCCGCCTTCGACGCGCTGCGGGAGCCGCAGGCCGGCGTCGCTTCGGCGTCGGCCGAGCTGTGCTTCCGCCGCCGCGACGGCGCGTGGCGCTGGACGACGGTGTCGCTGGCGCATCTGCCCCAGGGCGGGCTGCTGGGCGTCATCCACGACATCACGGCCCGCAAGGGCGCGCAGGACGAGATCGCCAAGCTCTCGCTGGTGGCCAGTTGCACCGACAACCTCGTCGTCATCACCGGCGCCGACGGCCGCGTCGAGTGGGTGAACCGGGCCTTCGTGCAGCGCACCGGCTTCGCCCTGGACGACATGATCGGCCGCGCGCCCGGGCAGCTGCTGCAAGGGCCGGGCACCGATGCGGCCGCGGTGGCCCGCATCAGCCAGGCAATTGCCGAGGGCGTGTCGGTGCGCGAGGAACTGCTGAACTACACCCGCGGCGGCGAGCCGTACTGGGTGTCGCTGCAGATCACACCCGTCCGCGGCGCCGCGGGCCGGCTGGAGCACTTCGTCTCGGTTCAGACCGACATCACCGACAAGAAGCGCCAGGACCAGGCCCTGCTCGACCAGAAGGAGGACCTCGAGCGCCACGTGGCGATGCGCACGCGCGAGCTCGTCAAGGCCAAGGACGACGCGGAGGCCGCCACCCGCGCCAAGAGCGCGTTCCTGGCCAACATGAGCCACGAGATCCGCACGCCGCTCAACGCCATCGTCGGCTTTGCCCACCTGTGCCTGCAGACCGCGCTCGACCCGAAGCAGCGCGACTACGTGACCAAGACGGAGCAGGCAGCGCGCAGCCTGATGCAGATCGTCAACGACGTGCTCGACTTCTCCAAGATCGAGGCCGGCCGCCTCGTGCTGGAGCAGGCGCCCTTCGAGCTGCGGCGGGTGCTGGCGCAGGTCGACGCGATCGCGGGCTCGACGGCGCGGCGCAAGGCCCTGGACTTCGACATCCGCGTTGCGCCCGACGTGCCCGACGCCCTGCAGGGCGATGCGATGCGCATCGAGCAGGTGCTGCTGAACCTGGCGAGCAACGCGGTGAAGTTCACCGAGCGCGGCTCGGTGGCCATCGGCGTAGAGCGCGCCTCGGACTTCGGGCCAACGGTGGACCTGCGCTTCCACGTGCAAGACACCGGCATCGGCATCTCGCCTTCGCAGCTGCAGCGCCTGTTCGCGCCGTTCTCGCAGGCCGACGAGTCCACCGCCCGGCTGTACGGGGGCACCGGGCTGGGGCTGGCGATCTGCGACCGCCTCGTGCATGCGATGGGCGGCGCGATGCTGGTCGACAGCGAGCCCGGCCGCGGCAGCACCTTCACGTTCACTGCCCGGTTCGGCCGCGCCGACGCGCAGGGCCGGACCCGGGCCCCGGGAGCGGCGCCCACCGACCTCGATCGCGTGCGCGAGCGGCTCGCCGGCCGCCGCGTGCTGGTTGTGGAGGACAACGAGTTCAACCAGATCGTCCTACGCGACCTGCTGCAGGGCGTCGGCCTGGCCACCGCGCTGGCCGGCAACGGCGAGGAGGCGTTGGCGCGGCTGCAGTCCGATCCCCTGTTCGACCTGGTGGTGATGGACGTGCAGATGCCCGGCATGGACGGCCACGAGGCCACGCGCCGCATTCGCGCGAACCCGCGACTGCGTGGCCAGGTCATCCTGGGCATGACGGCCAACGCGACGCCCGATGGCCGCCAGCGCTGCCTGGAAGCCGGCATGGACGCGGTGCACCACAAGCCAATCGATCCGGACCTGCTGTACTCCACGTTGCAGAGCCTGTTGCTCGGCGGGCACGGTGACGGCGCCGCCGGCCAGGCGCCCGCGCGGGAACTTCTGCCTCAGCCGGCCTTCGACCCGGCCGCCCTGGGCCGGCTGGTGGGCAGCGACCCGCAGCGGCTGCGCACCATTGCCAGCCGCTTCCTCAACGACATGGGGGCGGCAGCGGCCGAACTGCGCGAGGCGGCCCGCACCGGCGACCTCGACACGCTGCGCCGGCTGGCGCACAAGCATCGCTCGGCGGCGTCGATGCTGGGTGCGCACCGCATCGCCGAGCTGTGCCGATGGCTGGAGCGCCCCGAGGCAGCCCTGCAGCCCGAGGAGGCGCTGGCGCGCGTCGAGGAACTGCCCCGCATGCTCAACGAGGTCGCCACCGGGCTGGGCCTGGGCCCGCCAGGCCCCGCGGCAGGCGGCTGAGCGCGGTCAGCGGGCACAATTCCGCATGCCTTCGTTGCCCCTTTTCATCGCACCCACCCGCCACGACGACGCCGACGACGCCCTGGCGCAGGTGCAGCGCATCTACCGCGACGGCGTCGAGCACCTGCGCGGGGCGCTGCAGCGCTTCGTGTCCGGCACTGACGACGGCCAGGCGGTGCGCGCCTTCTACCCCTTCGTGCGCGTTCGCACCGACACGGTGGCGCGCGCCGACTCGCGCCTGAGCTACGGCTTCGTCGCCGGCCCAGGCACCTTCGAGACCACGATCACGCGGCCCGACCTGTTCGCAAGCTACCTGCACGAGCAGTTCCGGCTGCTGCTGCAGAACCACGGCGTCGCGCTCGAGGTGGGCACCAGCAGCCAACCGATCCCGGTGCACTTCTCGCTGGCTGACAACGACCACCTTGAGGGCAGCCTCAGCGCCGAGCGGCGGCTGCTGATGCGCGACCGCTTCGACCTGCCCGACCTGGCCGCGATGGACGACAGCATCGCCAACGGCACCTGGCACCGCCGCGCCGGCGAGCCCGAGCCGCTGTCGCTGTTCACCGCGCCGCGCACCGACTACTCGCTGCACCGGCTGCGCCACTACACCGGCACGGTGCCCGACCACTTCCAGAACTTCGTGCTGTTCACGAACTACCAGTTCTACATCGACGAGTTCATCCGCCTGGGACACGCGCTGATGGCCGACCCGGCCGGCGAGTACGAGGCCTTCGTCGAGCCGGGCAATGTGCTCACGCGGCGCGCCGGTAGCGCGCCGCAGCCGGGCGACGAGGCCGGCGCGCCGCCGCCGCGGCTGCCGCAGATGCCGGCGTACCACCTCAAGCGCGCCGGGCACTCGGGCATCACGATGGTCAACATCGGTGTCGGGCCGGCCAACGCCAAGACCATCACCGACCACGTGGCCGTGCTGCGCCCGCACGCCTGGCTGATGCTCGGCCACTGCGCCGGCCTGCGCACGTGCTGGCCCACGCCTACATGCGCGAAGACCACGTGCTCGACGAAGACCTGCCGCTGTGGGTGCCGGTGCCGGCGCTGGCCGAGGTGCAGCTGGCGCTGGAGCAGGCGGTGGCCGAGGTCACGCAGCTCAGCGGCTACGAGCTCAAGCGCGTGCTGCGCACGGGCACCGTGGTGTCCACCGACAACCGCAACTGGGAGCTGCTGCCGGCCAGCGGCCCCGAGCGCCGCTTCAGCCAGAGCCGCGCCGTGGCACTGGACATGGAAAGCGCCACCATCGCCGCCAACGGCTTCCGCTTCCGCGTGCCCTACGGAACGCTGCTGTGCGTGAGCGACAAGCCGCTGCACGGCGAGATCAAGCTGCCAGGCATGGCCAACCACTTTTACCGCGAGCGGGTGGACCAGCACCTGCGCATCGGCATGCGCGCGGTGGAGTTGCTGCGCCAGGAGCGCCCGGGCAGCCTGCACAGCCGCAAGCTGCGCAGCTTCGCCGAGGTGGCCTTCCAGTAGCGGGCGGCCGCGCCACGGCCGCAGCAGCGGCAGGCTGAACTACGGCCGCAGCAGCGGCCGAAGCGCCAGCAGGCCCAGCGCCGGCCCCAGCGCCAGCCAGGGCAGCAGCTGGCCCAGCGGCACGGTCTGCGCCAGCCGCACGAACAGCTCGATGCTCACGGCGCTGATCGCGAAGCCGATGCTGTTGGTGAGCGTCAGCACGCTGCCCACGGCGTCGCGCGGGGCGTTGGCGGCGGTCAGCGCGCTGAACTGCGGCGAGTCGCCGGCCACCGTCACCCCCCAGGTGAGCAGCCAGGCCGCGAACAGCCAGCCCGGCGCAGCCAGCGCCCAGGGCGCCACCAGGCAGCACAGCCCGCTGCCGGCCAGCATGGTGGCGGCCACGCGCGCGCTGCCCACGCGCCGCGCCCACTGGCCACCCAGCACGCAGCCGATGGCGCCTGCGCCCAGCACCGCGAAGGCCGCCCACGACACGGCCGCACCCTGCAGCCGCGTCAGCAGCACCGCCGGCACCAGCACCCACACGGTGTACAGCTCGACCATGTGGCCAAAGTAACCGAACACCGAGGCGCGCACGCGGCGGTCGGTGACGAGCGTGGCCAGCGCCGCCAGCCGCAGGCCCGGGCCGCGCCCGGCGGTGGCCGGCGTGGCCGGCACGCGGGCCCACAGCAGCCAGCCGGCCAGCGCGGTGACGACCGCCACCGCCACGAACACCGCCTGCCAGGGCAGGCCCGCGCCCTGCGCCGCCAGCGCGCGCAACGCATGCGGGCTGGCGCTGCCCAGCACGAGCGCGCCCACCAGCCAGCCCAGCGCCGGGCCCAGGCCCTGCGGGTGCCACTGCGCGGCGATCTTCATGCCCACGGGGTAGATGCCGGCGAGGAAGAAGCCCGTGGCCACGCGGCAGGCCAGCAGCGCCGGCAGCGAGTGCGCCAGGGCCGCGGCCAGCAGCGTGGTGCCCGAGGCCAGCAGCGCGCACAGCAGGAACAGCGCGCGCGCCGGGAAGCGGTCGGCCACCGCCAGCAGCGCGAACACCAGCGTGCCGGCGATGAAGCCGCCCTGCAGCGCGGCGGTGAGCGTGCCCACGGCCGCGGCATCCCAGCCGAACGCGGCCTGCAGGTCGGGCATCACGGCGTTGACGGCGAACCAGCTCGAGGTGCCGCCCAGCTGCGCCAGCACGATGGCGGGCAGCACGCGGGGCCGCGCCGCGGCGGGGTCGGTGGGGGTGCTCACGCGCGAACGCTATCACCCGGCACGGCGCCTTCGCTTGTGGCGCGGTGGCCGCAGGCCGGCGCTCACCATCGGATCCGACGACACCCTCGAACGACACCGCCCTCGCCGACCTGGAGTGATCGGGCGGGCCGGCCCGGCGGCATGCACTGGCGCGGCGCAGGCCGTCGAGGCTGCGTCGGAGCACTCGCCAAGCGGTTTCCGGTGGCGCCCGACCGTGATGCCGTCATCCGGTGGATTCCCCCGCCGAAATGCCACCGCGGCTGCGTCGGCTGACCGAGCAGCCGATGATGGCCGAGCGCGCCATCGACCACTTGCGCACACCGGGTGCGCTGCTGCAGCCGGACCCGACCGAAGCCGCGTTGCTGGCGGCGCAGATGCAGTTGCTGACGTTCCCGGCCGGCGCGGTGCTGTTCCGCGAGGGCGACCACCACGGCCCGACCTACATGCTTCTGCTGCTGGAGGGCGCGGTGTCGGTGGACACCGGCGGCTCCGGCGCCGTCGACGCGGTGGCGATCTCGGTCCTGGCGCGGGAAGCATCATCGGCGAGATGACGCTGCTCGACGGCGCTCCGCGCTTGGCAAGCTGCACGGCGATCGGCCCGGTGCTCGCCGCCGGGCTGTCCCGCAAGGGCCTCGAGGCGCTGCTCGACGAGCAGCCCCGGGTCGCCGCCAAGCTCATGGTCGGCCTGGCCACCCGAATGGCCGACCGCCTGCGCGCGTTGGGCGAGCAGATCCAGTTCTACGCCCGGCTCGCCGCCGACAAGCAGCGCGAGATCGAACGCCTGTCCGGGAGCTGAGCCCGGCGGCGGCCCGGGGTGACATCCGTCACCCCGGCGGCCTGACGCCGTGCACTGGTGCGGCGCGCAGCGCCCGGCCACAGTGGCGCCATGAACACCGCCACCCTGCACACCCACCCGTTGCGCCCGCTGGCCGAACGGGCGGCCGACAACGCCAGCCCCGTGGTGTGCGCGCGCGGCCTGGTGCGGCGCTACGGCGCCGTCACCGCGCTGGCCGGCCTGGACCTGGACATCCACCCCGGCCGCGTCACCACCCTGCTGGGCCCCAACGGCGCCGGCAAGAGCACGCTGGTGGGCCTCGTGCTGGGCCGGCTGCGCGCCGACGCCGGCACGCTGCAGGTGGCCGGCCACGCGCCGGGCAGCCTGGCGGCGCGGCGGCTCACCGGCGCCATGCTGCAGGCCGCGGGCCTGGCGCCACAGCTCACGGTGCAGGAGCACGTGGCGCTGCACAGTGGCTACCACCCGGGCGCGCGGCCGCTGACCGAGACGCTGGCGCTGGCCGGGCTGCAGAGCCTGGCGCAGCGCCGCTACGAGGCGCTGTCGGGCGGCCAGCAGCGGCGCGTGCAGTTCGCGCTGGCGCTGGTCGGGCGGCCGCGCCTGCTGGTGCTGGACGAGCCCACCGCGGCGCTGGACGCCGAGTCGCGCCGCTCGCTGTGGCACACGGTGCGGGCGCTGGCCGACGAGGGCAGCGCGGTGCTGCTGACCACGCACCTGCTCGAGGAGGCCGAGGCGCTGTCGGACCGCGTGCTGCTGCTGGCCGGCGGCCGCGTGGTGGCCGACGGCACGCCCGGCGAGGTCCGCGGCCGCGTGGCGGCGCGCTGGGTGCGCGGGGTGAGCACGCTGCCGCTGGCGCAGCTGCGGGCACTGCCCGGCGTCGTGTCGGCCGCGGCCGAAGGCCGCCGCGTGGCACTGCGCACGCAGGCCGCCGAGGCCACGCTGCGCGCGTTGCTGGCGGCCGATGCCGGCGTCGCGGAGATCGAAGTCACCGGCACGAGCCTCGAGGACGCGGTGATCGACCTGCTGAAGAAGGAGACCGCATGAACACGCTCGCCTTGCTGTGGGCCGAGACCGGTGCCGAGTGGCGCAAGGCCTGGCGACAACCGGCCTTCGCGATTCCGACGCTGGTGCTGCCGCTGGCCTTCTACGCGCTGTTCGCCATCGTGCTGGCGCGCCCTGGCGGCGGCAACGCCGCCTACCTGATGGCCACCTACGGCGTGTTCGCCTCGCTCGGGCCGGCGCTGTTCGCCTTCGGCGCCGGCATCGCGCACGAGCGCGAGACGGGGCAGCTTGCGCTGAAGCAGGTCTGCCCGCTGCCGGTGCCGGTGTACCTGGGCGCCAAGCTGCTCACCTGCCTGGGCTTCACGGCCCTCGTGGTGCTGGCGCTGTACGCGCTGGCGGCCTGGGGCGGCGGCGTGGTGCTGCCGCGCGCGGCCTGGGTGAAGCTGGCGCTGCTGCACTTGCTGGCCGCCGTGCCCATGGGGCTGCTCGGGCTGGTGGTGGGCCTGTCGTTTCGCAGCTCCGCAGCGATGGGCGTGACCAACCTGCTGTTCCTGGCGCTGGCGGTGGTGGGCGGGCTGTGGGTTCCGGTGTTCCTGTTCCCGGGATGGATGCAGGCGCTGTCGCAGGCCATGCCCTCCTACCACGTGGCCGAACTGGCGCTGGCGGCCAGCGGGCGCGACATCGCCGGCAGCGTGCTGGGCCACGGCGCGGCGACGCTGGGCTTCACGCTGGCCTTCGCCACCGCCGTGGCACTGGCCTGGCGGCGGGCGCACCGCTGATGGACGGCGCCACCAAGCCGCGCCGCCGCGCCTGGCGCGGCCCAGCCGCCGCGCTGGCCGTGGTGGCGGCGGTGGCGGCGTTCTTCCTCGCGCTGCCCGAGCCGGGCGACGAGCGCCTGGCGCCGCCGGCAGCCGGCTTCGCGGTGCGCGACGTGCGCCTGTTCGACGGCGAGCGCGTGGTCGAGGCGGCCACCGTCGTGGTGCGCGAAGGGCGCGTCGCCGCCGCTGGCGCGGGCGTGACCGTGCCGCCCGGCCTGCCGGTGATCGACGGCCGCGGCCGCACGCTGCTGCCGGGCCTGATCGATGCCCACGTCCACACCGGGGGCGACACGCTGGCCGAGACCCTCAACTTCGGCGTCACCACGGTGCTGGACATGTTCTCCGACCCCGCGCCGCACCGCGAGCTGCGCCGCACGCGCGAGGCGCTGTCGCCGCGCGCGCACGCCGACCGCTTCTCGGCCGGACACCTGGCCACCGTGCCCGGCGGCCACGGCACGCAATTCGGCGTTCCGGTGCCCACGCTGAGCACGCCGGCCGAGGCCCCGGCCTGGGTGGACGCGCGGCTGGCCGAGGGCTCGGACTTCATCAAGATCGTCTACGAGCCGCGCAGCGCCGAGGGCCTGGGCCCGCCCTTCCCGTCGATCGACCGCCCGACCCTCGCCGCGCTCGTGTCGGCGGCGCACGCGCGGCAGCGGCTGGCGGTCGTGCACGTCTCGCGCCTCGTGCCTGCACACGAGGCGCTGCAGGCCGGCGCCGACGGCCTGGTGCACGTGCATGCCGATCGCGTGGCCGACGGCGCGCTGGTGCAGCTGGCGCGCGAACGCGGCGCCTTCGTGACGCCGACGCTGGCGGTGATCGCCGGCTTCGACCCCACGCCGCCGGCCGCCGGGGCGAAGCGGGACAACGCGCGCTTCGCCGCCGACCCGGCGGTGCGGCCCTTCCTCACGCCCGAGCAGCGCCGCAGCCTGGAGTACACGCCGGAGTCCAGGCTGGTGATGTTCCGGCTGGCCGGGGCGCTGGAGTCGGTGCGCCGGCTGCACGAGGGCGGCGTGGAGATCCTGGCCGGCTCCGACGCGCCCAACCCGGGCACCGCACACGGCGCCAGCCTGCATCACGAGCTGGAACTGCTGGTGCGCGCCGGCCTCACGCCCATCGAGGCCCTGCGCGCCGCCACCTCGGCGCCGGCGCGGCGCTTCGGCCTGGCCAACCGCGGCCGCGTGGCCCCGGGGCAGCGCGCCGACCTGCTGCTGGTGGCCGGCGACCCCACCGCCGACATCCGCGCCACGCGCGCCATCGAGCGCATCTGGAAGAACGGTGCGGTGGTGGAGCGCCGCCGCTATCCTGAGGCGCCGTGAACGCCACCGCCCCGAACCCCGGGCCCGGCACGCCCGCCGAGCCAGCGCCCGAGCCGCAGCTGCAGGTCATGGACCGCAGCACGCAGCCCATGGGCCGCTGGTTCCTGGCCTACCTGCTGATCTACCCGCTGCCCTGGCTGGGCCTGCCGCCCTCGGCCATGGACGTCGTGGTCTCGGCAATCGGCATCGCAGCCTTCCTGCCTCTGTACCTGCGCAGCTTCGGCCGCAGCGACACGCGAGCGCTGCGTGCCGGTCTGGCTGTGGCGGCCCTGGGCGCAGCGTTGCAGCCCTTCGGGGGCGTCTGGGGCGTCTTCGTCATCTACGCCTGCGGGCTGCTGGGGGGCGTGCTACCGCGGCGCCGCGCCTGGGCGGCGCTGGCGGGCGTGGCACTGGCGCTGGCCGCCCTGGTGCTGTGGCGCGGCCTGCCGATGTGGGACTGGCTGCCGACGCTGTTCTTCGGCGCCATGACGGTGATGGTGTCGATGTACTCGGCGGCCTACGCGGCACAGAGCCAGGCGCTGGCGGCCTCGCGCGACGAGGCCCGCCGCCTGGCCGTGGTGGCCGAGCGCGAGCGCATCGCGCGCGACCTGCACGACCTGCTCGGCCACACGCTCACCGTGGTGGCCGTGAAGGCCGACCTCGCCGCGCGGCTGCTGGACGCCGAGCCGGCGCGCGCCAGGGCCGAGATCGACGACATCCGCCGCACCGCGCGCAGCGCGCTGGCCGACGTGCGCGCCACCGTCACCGGCATGCGCTCGACGCGGCTGGCGCATGAACTGGCCGCGGCGCGGCGCGCGCTCGACGGGGCCGGCGTCGCCCTGAGCACGCAGGGCGTGGCGCCGCCGCTGCCGCCGGCGCTGGAGACCGCGCTGGGCTTCGTGCTGCTGGAGGGCGTGACCAACGTCGTGCGCCATGCGAACGCCGAGCGCTGCGAGATCGCCTTCGAGCGGCAGGCCGACGCGCTGCTGCTGCGCATCAGCGACTCAGGGGCCGATGCCGCGCCGGCCGCCGCGCCGCTGCCGCCCCCCAACGAAGGTCACGGCCTGGCCGGCATGCGCCAGCGCCTGGCCGCCGTCGGCGGCACGCTGAGCCTGGAACGCACGCCCGGCGGCAGCACGCTGCTGGCACGCCTGCCACTGGCGGCGTCGGGCCCGGAGACCAGGGCGTGATCCGCGTCGTCGTGGCCGAAGACCAGGGCATGGTGCTGGGCGCGCTGGCCACGCTGCTGGGGCTGGAGCCCGACATCGAGGTCGTGGGCCGCGCGGCCGACGGCACCGCGGCCTGGGCGCTGGTGCAGCGCGAGCGGCCCGACGTGCTGCTGTCCGACATCGAGATGCCCGGCCTCACCGGGCTGGAGCTGGCCGCGCGCATCCGGGACGCGGGGCTGCCGGTGCGGGTGCTGATCGTCACCACCTTCGGCCGCCCGGGCTACCTGCGCCGCGCGCTCGATGCCGGCGTGCGCGGGTACCTGCTGAAGGACCAGCCCAGCGAGGAGCTGGCCGCCGCCGTGCGCCGCGTGGCCGCCGACGGCCGCGTGGTGGCGCCCGAGCTGGCCGAGGCCGCCTGGGGCGGGGCCGACCCGCTGAGCGAGCGCGAGCGCGCCGTGCTGCGCCTGGCCGAGGAGGGCCGCAGCAACAAGGAGATCGCCGACGCGCTGGGCCTGTCACCCGGCACCGTGCGCAACTACCTGCACGAGGCCGCGGGCAAGCTCGGCGCCGACAACCGCGTGGAGGCCGCGCGCATCGCGCGGGCCAACGGCTGGCTCTGAGGCGAACCCCGACTCAGGGCCTGGCCGCGGCCGGCGGCTGCTGCGAGGCCAGCAGCCGCCCCTCGCGCATCAGCACGCGGTGGAAGCTC